>CAZXNF010000052.1:0-12296 GCA_964641785.1 uncultured Streptomycetaceae bacterium
TACGATCATTCTTTCAAGCGCCGTCCGTAGCCTATATTATGGACCGGTGAGTAAAAGGCAAAAGGCAAGACCTGATCCCAATAAAGCAGCAGCTGCACCTTCCATCCTGGCCTGCTTGGGCATCTCCAGCATCGTCTCGGGCAACCTGGGGCTGGTGATGGCGCCCTCGCTGATGGCCTTCGACATCTGGGTCATGCTGGCCGCCACCGTGGCCTGCCTGCCGATCTTCATGACCGGGCGTGAGATCGCGCGCTGGGAGGGTGGCGTGTTCTTGGGCTACTACGTGGCCTACGTGACCTACCTGATCCTGTCGGCCCAGGAACATGCGGCGCTGGAACCCTAGTCGCGTGTCATGATGAGCTTTGTGATTCCGCTGACTTTGATCACCCTGGTGGTGATGTTCATCCGCCGCACGCCCGAAGTGCCCAGATCCATATGAATTCACTGCTCTGGCTGGCCCTGCTGCCGTGGGTGGGCGCAGCCCTGGTGGCCTGTATGCCAGGGACCGCACGCCAAGCCGTGGCCATCCTTTCTGGCGTCGTGACGCTGCTGGCACTGGGCCTGGTGCTGCTCAGCGCGCCTGCAGTGTTTGGCGGCGAAGTGCTGCGCTACAGCGTGCCCTGGCTGCCCGCGCTGGGGCTGGAC
The DNA here is from genome assembly GCA_964641785.1 of uncultured Streptomycetaceae bacterium. GTDB lineage: Bacteria > Pseudomonadota > Gammaproteobacteria > Burkholderiales > SG8-41 > CAZXNF01. Next base: position 646 of record CAZXNF010000052.1, read on the forward strand.
TTCGGTTTTCGCATGGATGGCCTGGCGTGGCTGTTCGCGCTTTTGATCACCGGCATCGGCGCCTTAATCGTGCTTTACGCCGCCTGGTATCTGGACCCCGAAGACCCGGCCGGGCGCTTTTTCACGTTCCTGATGTTGTTCATGGGCGCCATGCTGGGCGTGGTGCTGGCCGATAACCTGATCCTGCTGGTGCTGTTCTGGGAGCTGACCAGCCTGAGCTCCTTCCTGCTGATCGGCTACTGGCATCACCGCCAGGACGCCCGCCAGGGCGCACGCATGGCGCTGACCATCACTGGCGCAGGTGGCTTGTGCCTGCTGGCCGGCTCACTGCTCATCGGCCACATGGTGGGCAGCTTCAAGCTCGATGTCGTGCTGGCTTCGGGCGATTTGATCCGCGCCCATCCGCTGTACCTCACAGCGCTGGTGCTGGTGTTGCTGGGCGCGTTCACGAAGAGCGCGCAGTTCCCGTTCCACTTCTGGCTGCCGCACGCGATGGCCGCGCCCACACCGGTATCGGCCTACCTGCACTCGGCCACCATGGTCAAGTGTGGTGTGTTTCTGCTGGCGCGCATGTACCCGGCGCTGGGCGGCAGCGAAGAGTGGTTCTGGATCGTCACCCTCACGGGTCTGGCTACGCTGCTGCTGGGCGCCTATGTGGCGATCTTTCAGCATGACCTCAAAGGCTTGCTGGCCTACAGCACGATCAGCCATCTGGGCCTGATCACCATGCTCTTCGGCCTGAGCGAACCGCTGGCGGTGGTGGCGGGCGTGTTCCACATCATGAACCACGCGGCGTTCAAGGCGGGCTTGTTCATGAGCGCGGGCATCATCGACCACGAGTGCGGCTCGCGCGACATGCGCCGCTTGAGCGGGCTGATGAAGTACATGCCCTTCACCGCCACGCTGGGCATCGTGGCGGCGCTGTCGATGGCCGGGGTGCCGTTGCTCAACGGCTTCCTGAGCAAAGAGATGTTCTTCATGGAAGCGGCATCCAAACAGGCCCAGGGCGCGATGGGATGGATCCTGCCTGTGGGTGCCACCCTGGCTGGCGTCCTGAGCGTGGCCTACAGCCTGCGCTTCATCCACGACACCTTCTTTCGCGGCGAGCCGGTAGACCTGCCCAAGACGCCGCACGAAGCGCCCTTCTTCATGCGCCTGCCAGTGCTGTTTCTGGTGGTGCTGTGCGTGGTGGTGGGCCTGGTGCCAGCGCTGGTGGCCGGGCCTACGCTGGCCGTGGCAGCTCAGGCAGCGCTTTTTGGCGCACCCGGGCAGGCGCTTCCTGTGTACAAGCTAGCGATCTGGCACGGTCTGAACCTGCCTTTGCTGATGAGCGCGGTGGCGGTCGTGGGTGGCGTGCTGCTGTACTTTGGCTTGCAGCGCTTCATCGACCTGCACCGCATCGTGCGTTTGCCGGGCTGGATCAACCAAGGCGGGCGCGACTTCTTCATGGCGCTGCAAGCGGTGGGTGTGGCGAGCGCCAGAGGCCTGACCGGCGGACTGCAAAACGGCAGCATGCAGCGCTACTTGCTGCTGCTGGTGCTGATGGCGGTGGCCGCTGGGCTGTGGCCGTTTCTGCGCCCGGGGCCTTCGGCGCAGGCGGCGGCGCTGCATCTGGAGGGTCTGGACCCGGCGATGGCCCTGGTGGGCCTGATCGGCATGCTGGCTGCTGTGGGCACCGTCCTCAGCTACCGTTCCAGGCTGGTCGCGGTCGCCATGGCCGGCGCGACGGGGCTGGTGGTCTGCCTGACTTTCGTCTGGTTCTCTGCGCCCGACCTGGCGTTGACGCAGTTGCTGGTGGAAGTGGCCACCGTGATGTTGCTGATGCTGGCGCTGCACTGGCTGCCCAAGGACAGCCCCAGCGAGCGCACCGGCCCTACCAAGCGGTGGATGGCCTGGCGGCAGTGGCGCGATGCCGGGCTGGCGATCGCGGCCGGCCTGGGCGTCACGGCGCTGGTCTGGATGGTGTTGACGCGGCCTTCGGTGTCCTTTGCCAACTACGTGCTCGAGACCGCCAGACCACTTGCCGGCGGCAGCAACGCCGTCAACGTGGTCATCGTCGACTACCGCAGTTTCGACACCTTGGGTGAGATCGCCGTGCTGGTGATTGCCGGTCTGATCATCCACGCGCTGCTGGCCGGCTTCAAGCCGCTGCCGGCTTCGCCCGCCGAGCCTCACTACGGCGGGCCGGAAGCTGGCCGCAGTCCCTTGATGCTGCAGATCGTCGCCCGCCTGGTACTGCCCTTCACGGTGCTGATTGCGGCCTACATGTTCATCCGCGGCCACAACCTGCCGGGCGGCGGCTTCATCGGCGGGCTGGTGATGGCCATCGGCTTGCTGCTGCTGCAGATGGCCAAGGGCCAGCACTGGGTGGCCGAGCGCAGCGAGATCGACTTCCGCGACTGGATGGGATATGGCCTGCTGGTGGCCAGCGCAGCGGGCTTGGGCAGCTTCTATTTCGGCGCACCCTTCCTGACCAGCACCTACGACTACCCTTGGCTGCCGGGAGTGGGCGGGGTGCCGATGGCCAGCGCGTTTGTGTTCGACGCAGGTGTGTTTCTGGTCGTGGTCGGGGCCACGATGGTGATGCTGCTGGGCATTGCCCGGCTATCGCGTCCGGCACCCGGGCGAGCACGCTGATGCTGTTGCTGCTGGCCATCGGAATCGGCGTGCTGACCAGTTGCGGCATCTGGCTGTTGCTGCGTGCGCGCAGCTTTGACGTCATCCTCGGCCTGGCGCTGTTGACCTATGCCGTGAACCTGTTCATCTTTGCGATGGGCCGGGTCAAGGTGAATGCCATGCCGATCCTGGAAGGTGCCGGCCCCTTCACGCTGGACAACACCTCCGACCCCGTGCCACAGGCGCTGGTGCTGACCGCCATCGTCATCAGCTTTGCGATGAGTGCGGTGCTGCTGGCCATCGCGCTGCGCGCACGGTCTGAGACCGGCACCGACCACATCGACGGGCAGGAGCGCAAGTGAGCACGGCTGCAGCGGGCGCCGTGAGCTCACTGGTGCTGGGCGGCCACGGCATCGTGATGGCCATCGTGCTGCCGCTGGTGATGGGCTCGGTGCTGGTGGTGCTCGAAAAGTTCAAGTCGCGCTGGGTCGTGCCGCTGTCGGTGGGCGCCACACTGGCGCTGCTGGTGTTGTCGATGCTGCTGCTGGCCCAGGCCCACAGCGGCCACACCCAGGCCTACTTGCTGGGCAACTGGCAAGCACCCTTTGGCATCTCGCTGGTGCTGGACAGGCTCAGCGCGCTGATGCTGGTGCTGATGGCTGTGGTGTCATGCGGGGCACTGTTGTATGCACTGGGCGGTGACCACCAACGAGGGGAGCACTTTCACTCGCTGTTCCAGTACCAGTTGATGGGGCTGGCAGGTGCCTTCCTGACCGCCGACCTGTTCAACCTCTTCGTGTTCTTCGAAGTGCTGCTGGCTGCCAGCTACGGCTTGTTGCTGCACGGCGCCAGCCGCGCGCGGCTGCGCGCCAGCCTGCACTACGTCACCTTCAACCTCGTGGGTTCGGCGCTGTTCCTGTTTGCCGTGAGCCTGCTGTACGCGCTGACCGGCACGCTGAACATGGCCGACATGGCGGTCAAGCTGCAGCAGTTGGGCCCGCAGGATGTGCGGCTGGCGCAGGCTGCAGCGCTGATGCTGCTGGTGGTGTTTGCGGTCAAGGCAGCCCTGCTGCCGCTGTACTTCTGGCTGCCTGACACCTACGCAGCAGCCAGTGGCCCGGTGGCGGCGCTGTTCGCGATCATGACCAAGGTGGGCGTGTACGCCATCGCCCGCACCACCGCGCTGATTTTTGGCGCAGGGGCGGGTGTCGAGGCAGGCAGCGTGGCGGCCGACATCGCCGGGATGGCGATGCCGGTGCTTGTCACATTGGCGCTCGCCACGCTGGTGCTGGCAGCCATCGGCGTGATGGCGGCCAGGCGGCTGCGCGGGCTGGTGTCGTACCTGGTGGTGGCCTCGGCAGGCACGCTGCTGCTGGCGATCGGTCTGGGCACCGTGCAAACGCTGGGCGCAGGACTGTTCTACATGGTCAACAGTACCCTGGTGGCAGCGACCTGGTTTCTGCTGGCCGACCGCATCAGCGCTGCACGCGGCGACGTGGACATGCTGCGGCCGCGCGTCATGGCAGGCGCCTGGGCGCCGCTGGGGGTGGCCTTCGTTGTCGCTTCGGTGGCAGTGGCCGGGATGCCTCCGCTGGCAGGCTTCTTCGGCAAGGCATTGCTGCTGCAAGCCGCCGCGCTGACCCCTTGGGCGGTCTGGGTGGTGGCGCTGGTGCTGGCCTCCAGCCTGGCAACGATGGTGGCGCTGGCCCGCGCCGGCTCCTCGCTGTTCTGGAAGCCGGCGACCGAAACGGCTGCACAGCCACCGCTCTCCACGTCCGGCGGCATGTCAGCCAGCACGTCACTCAACACATCAGCCACCCGGCCCGTGCATGGCATCGCCATCATCGGGCTGTTGATCACGGTGGTGGCGCTGGCACTGCTGGCAGGCCCGGTGAACGGCTACACCGAGGCCGCTGCACAGCAGATGGTGCAGCGCCAACCCTACATCGACGCCGTGCTGGGCGCGCGCCCGGTGCCTGCGGCTTACGACGTGCGCAAAGAGATGCACGAGCGTGGGGAGTTCAAATGAAACGACGCTGGTGGCACAGCTTCCTGCCTGCACCCTTGCTCAGCCTGCTGCTGGGCTTGAGCTGGCTGTCACTGAACGAATCGATTTCGGTGGGCAACGTCCTGCTGGGCGCCACCCTGGCCATCCTGGTGCCTCTGTACACCCGCGGCCTGCACAACGAAGGACTGGTGGTGCGCTCGTGGCCCACCGTGTTCAAGCTGGCCGCAGTGGTGCTGCGCGACATCGTGGTCTCCAACATCACCGTGGCACGTCAGGTGCTGGGGCGAGAATCGGCGCTGAAACCGCGCCTGGTGTGGGTGCCGCTGGACATCCACAACCGCTACGCCATCGTCTCGCTGGCCGGCATCATCACCTTGACACCGGGCACGGTCTCCAGCGAGCTGAGCGACAGCCACAGCCACCTGCTGGTGCACGCCCTGCACTGCCCCGACGATGCGGCCGAAGCCGACCTGATCGCCGAGATCAAGTCCCGCTACGAAAGCCCGTTGAAGGAGATCTTCGAATGATCCTGCCCGTGCTGTTGCCCTGGCTGATGGCGGCCCTGGCGCTGGCGCTGGCGCTCAACGCCTGGCGCCTGTTCAAGGGCCCGGGCCTGCCCGACCGCCTCCTGGCGCTCGATACGGTGTACATCAACGCGCTGGCATTGGTCGCCATGTTTGGCCTGTGGATGGGCACCAAGCTGTACTTCGAAGTGGTGATCCTGATCGGCCTGCTGGGCTTCATCGGCACCGTGGCATTGGTCAAGTACATCGTGCGTGGGGACATCATCGAATGAGTGACGCCACCTTGTCGCAACTGCCCTTGTGGGCGGAAATCGTCGCCGCTGCCCTGCTCGTGATCGGCACCATCTTTGCACTGATCGGCTCTTATGGGTTGGCCAAGCTGGGTGACTTCTACAAGCGCCTGCACGGGCCCAGCAAAGCCACCACATTGGGCGTGGGCTGCGTGCTGGCGGCCTCGGCGCTGGTCGCAGCCTTCAGCGAAAAGGCGAGCCTGCACGAGGTGCTGGTGATCGTGTTTTTGTTCATCACTGCGCCTGTGGCTGCACATTTGCTGATGAAAGCAGCGCTGCACCTGGATCCGAAGTCGCGGCCCAAGGTGCCCAAAGTGCCCAAAAACGAAGACTGAGCCAACTGTCGAAGGAATCGACCGCCAGGCGGTCAAGTTTTTCCTTGAGCGTGCCGAAGAAACGTTCGACCTTGTGGCTCGCGATGCGGGCGCAACGAATGCGTTGGCGCTGGACGGTGACGGCACCGCTTGGTGCCGGAGTCTTACGGCTTGAATTGCTCGACCGACGGTTGCTTGGGCTGCAATCGTGATAGCGGTTATTCTTCTCATTGCCGCGTTCGCAGGCGCAATCCGCGGGTTGCAGGCTCTATTTGGTTGAACGGCTAACTTGGCGCTCAACCGGACGCGCGCAAGCGCGCGCCGGTTAGCTCTTCGTTGTCAGCAATCTTCTCCGCCGCTACCTCCCGAATTCCCGCCGTCGCGGGAATGACGGCGTTCTGAGCGCTCGAGCGTTTCGCCTCGGGCCATCAGGGCCGGAACGCGGCCACCATCCGCCTTAGCCGCTCCACGCCGTCCTGGTCAGGCTGCTTGCCGTAGCGCAAAGCGGCGTAGAGCCGGCTGATCGCGCTGATGCGGGGCGCGAGATCGGGCACCGCCGTGGCCACGCGCCGCGCGTAATCGAGCGGGCCCTCCTGCGGTGCCCGCGGCAGGTGCCGTTCCGCCATCCTCGTGCAGAACGCCTCCCATGCCTTCAGCACCGGATCGCGCGTGCCGCGCCGCAGCCGGCGCAGCGTGAGCAGCGAGAGCAGGACGATCACGCCGCCCGCCGTCCCCAGCATGATGGTGATCAGCGTCTGCCAGGTCGCATCATCGATGCCGATGCGGTTGAGCAGTTGCTGCTGCCGGTCCGTCCCGTAGCCGAGCACGAGCTGGTTCCAGGTGTTGGCGAGCGAGTCCCAGGTCAGGCGCGCACTATGCAGCCAGGGATAGTTGCCGCCCGCCAGGCCCGGCAGCGGACTGGTACCGGGCATGGCGTTGCCGATGCCGGTCTGCACCCGCGCGGGCGATACGGCCGCCGTGGGATCGATCCGCACCCAGCCTTCGGTGCCGAGCCAGACCTCGACCCAGGCGTGGGCATCGGCCTGGCGCACGATCATGTAGTCGCCCACCGGATTGATTTCGCCGCCCTGGTAGCCGGTGACCACGCGCGAGGGGATGCCGGCGGCGCGGGCGAGCACGGCGAAGGCGGAGGCATAGTGCTCGCAGAACCCGGCGCGGGTTTCGAACAGGAAGCGGTCCACCGGATGCGGACCCTCCAGCAGCGGCGGCGACAGCGTGTAGCTGAATTCCTCCTCGCGCAGGTAGCGCAGGGCGATGTTGACGAAATCGCGGTCGGTGGGGGCGCGCTCGCGCATACGTTTCGCGAGTTCGGCGGTGCGCGGATTGAACCCGGTGGGCAACTGCAATCCCCGACGCAACTCGTAGGGCGTTTCGTCGCCACCGCTGCGGAATTCCAGCGAGGACGTCATGTCGTAGCGCACACGGGTGGTGACGGGGCCCGGCCACAGCAACTGGAAGTCGGTGGTGAGGAAGGCGCGCGGCGGCACTTTCTCCGGCAGGTCGAGCGCGAACAGCCAGCGTTTCGAGTGCGGCTCCACCGTGACGCTGTACGACACGCGGCCGCCGAGCGGTTCGAATCCGCGCCTGAGCAGGTAGGGCACGCGCGGCGCGGTCCAGGTCGTGCCGTCGAAGTCCCACAGCACGGGGCCGCGCCAGTAGAGCTGCGGGGCGACGGGCACGCGCTCTTCAAACTTCACGCGGAAGGCGACGTTGTCCGACAGGATCAGCGTCGACAGCGTGCCCGGCGACATGCTGTCGGACAGCCCGGTCATGCCGGCCAGGGCGTCCTGCGGCAAACCCCACAGCGGGCCCTGCACGCGCGGAAAGAACAGGAACAGCACCAGCGCCAGCGGCGCGGCTTGGGCGAGCAGCTTGCCGGCCATGGTGAGCTGCGCGCGCGTGCCCGGGCGGCGCCAGCGGTACTGGAAGCCGGTCATGGTCGCGGTGATGAACCAGACCGCCGCCAGCATGTAAAGCGCCGTCGGGATCGACTGCGAGTAGAGGAAGTTGGTGACGATCAGGAAGTAGGCGAGGAAGGAGAGCACCATGGCATCGCGGTGCGCCGTGAGTTCCAGCAACTTCAGCGCGAGCATGATCACCAGCAGGGCGACGCCGGCATCGCGGCCGAGCAGGCGGCCATAGGCGATAAACACTCCGACGACGGCCCCCGCGGCGATGAGGGCCAGCAGCCAGCGCGAAGGCATGCGCAGACCAAAGTACAGCAGGTAGAGGCGCCAGACGGCGAGCATGCCGATGAGTCCCGACAGCCATAGCGGCACCCGCTCCAGATGCGGCGCGGCGACCATGGCCAGCGCCGCGACCAGCCACAGCACGCTTTTGGGGTCGAGACGTTCGGCGGGGAGCGTGGCGGCCATCAGGGTTCGAACAACGCCAGGGCTTCCAGCGCACGCTCGCGTTGCGCGCGACCGGACAGAGGATCGAGGGTCCGGCGAGGCAGCCGCAGGCCGTAGGCCAGTCCCGCGGTGTCGGCATCAAGCACCCAGCGCGCGAGGCGGGAAAGCCGGGCCTCGATGCCCAGCGCGGGCGGCAGATCGTCCCAGTTCAGCCACAGTTCGGCGTTGGCGTTGCCGGCGAAGACCTTGGTCAGCAGCCCCTGGCCGCGCGCGGCGGCCTTCCACGCCACGTGGCGCGGCGAATCGCCGGGATGGTAGGCCCGCAGCCCGGCGAAGTCGTCGCGGCCATCGCCCGCGTTGGCGCCGTCCCCGCGCACGGGTGTGGGCGGTGGCAGCGGCGCGCCGGCCGGTTCGGGGTGCGGGTAGACGATGCAGGTCACGTCGAGGTCGACGTACGACCACGCATGGCACAGGCCCAACGGATAGCGGGTGAACGCGGTGAGGCGTCCGGGCCGCAGCCGTCCGCGGCGCTCGGCGGGGATCGCGACCTGTAGCGTGCTGCTGGCGCGTGCCGCCACGTCGCACCAGGCGGGCAGCGCGCGCTTGTCGCGGACCATTCCGATCGCGTAGCGGTCGAGCCCGCCCGGGTTGTCCACGCGGAAGGTGAAATGGGCGCTGCCGCCGGCGAACACCGGCTCGACCTTGCCGGCGGTCAGGCGCAGTTGCGCGAGGTTGCGGAAGGTATGCAGGATGGAGAGCACGCCTAGCGCGGTGAGCAGGAAGGTCAGCACGAAGCCGAGCGCCAGCGTGTAGTTGATCGCGCCGGTCAGCATGAGCAGCAGGGTCAGCACGAACAGCAGGCCGTAGCCGGTGGGCAGGATGAAGATGCGCCGCTGCACCAGTTCGAGCGTGCCGCGTTCCGGACCGCGCAGCTGGAACAGCTGGGTGTCGATGATGGCGCGGAGCTGGCTGCGCCAGCTGCGGATCGCCGCGAGCATCGAGGCGGGCTGTTAGGGAATGGCCACGGCCGCGAGCAGGTGGCCCGCGACGTCGGCGCCGCTGGCGTGCGCCACCTCGCCGGCCAGATGCAGGCGATGGCCGACCACGCCGGGCAGGACGGTCTGCACGTCTTCGGGCAGGACGTGATCGCGGCCTTCCATCAGGGCCCAGGCGCGCGCGGCGCCGAGCACCGCGATCGCGGCGCGGGGCGACAGCCCGCCGGCAAAGTCGGGCGAGTGGCGGGTATGCGCGATCAGGGCCTGGATGTAGTCGAGCAGCGCATTCGAGGCATGCACGCCGCGCGCCTGGGTCTGCAGGGCGGCCAGATCCACGGGCTTGATGCGGGTCGGCAGCGTCGCCAGCAGTTCCCGGCGGTCGCTGCCCGCGAGGAGGGCGCGCTCGGCCGCGGCGTCGGGATAGCCCAGCGCCACCCGCATCAGGAAGGGGTCGAGCTGGGACTCGGGGAGCGGGAAGGTGCCGATCTGGTAGGAGGGGTTCTGGGTGGCGATCACAAAAAAGGGTTCGGGCAGCGGCCGCGTCGCGCCTTCCACGGTGACCTGGTGTTCCTCCATGGCCTCCAGCAGGGCGCTCTGGGTCTTGGGGGTGGCGCGGTTGACCTCGTCGGCAAGAATGACCTGCGCGAAGATCGGGCCGGGATGAAAGCGGAAACCGCCCGCATCGCGGTCGAAGATGGACACGCCGAGGATGTCCGCCGGCAGCAGGTCGCTGGTGAATTGGATGCGCTGGAAAGCGAGCCCGAGCGAAACGGCGAGCGCGTGCGCGAGCGTCGTCTTGCCGACGCCGGGGATGTCCTCGATCAGCAGGTGGCCGCGCGCCAGCAAGCAGGCGATCGCGAGCCGGATTTGGCGTTCCTTGCCGAGAATGATTTCGGAAACCTGGGCGACGACGCCGTCGAGGGCGGAGCGGGAAGTGTTCTGCATACGGACATTGTAAGGCCCGGCCTGCGGGACGTTGCGGTCGCCCGTCACAGTTCGCGTTCGACGCGGAAGATGCGGGGGTCATCCGGGTGCCGGCAGGCGGCAAAGCCGAGGCGCTTGGTCAGCGCCAGCATCTTGTGGTTGGCCGCGAGCACGTCCCCGTACATCCGGCGCACGCCGCGCATCCGTGCCGCTGCTATCAGTGCGTTCATGAGCAGCGTCGCCAGCCCCCGGCCCTGCCAGGCGTCCGCCACCACGATGGCGAACTCGCAGCCCTGCATGTCCGCATCGACGACATAGCGCGCTACGGCGAGCTGCGCCACCGCAGCCGGATCGTCGCCCGTTACGGCCACCAGCGCCAGATGGTTGTGGTAATCGATGTGGGTGAAATGCGTCAGCATCTGCGGCGAGAGGTCGCGCAGGCTGTCGAGAAAACGGAAATAGCGCGACTCGTTCGACAGGGCGTGCACGAAGGCCAGCTCGCGCGGGGCGTCCTCCGGCTGGATGGGCCGGATCGTGATCTCCGTGCCATCGCGCAGCCGCAGACGCTGTTCGAGGTGCCGGGGGTAGTTCGCCGGAGGGTCGGCCATGGCGGGATTGTAGGCGCGGGGAGGGCGATGTTGGACGGCAGCGCGAGGGTATGGGTACCATGCCCGTCCGAATCCCTAATCCTGTTTTCATGACCACTGCACTGATCACGCACGCGGATTGCGCCCTCCACGACGTCGGGGCGTGGCACCCGGAATCCCCGGCGCGGCTCGCCGCGGTCGAGGATCAGCTCATCGCGTCCGGACTCGCCGGGCTGCTCGCCCGGGAGACCGCGCCCGTGGTCACGCGCGAACAGCTCGAGCGCGTGCATGCACCGGACTACCTGGACGCCCTAGAGCGCCGCGTGCCCGCCGTTGGCGTCGAGCATCTGGACCCCGACACGGCGCTGTGCCCGGCGACACTCACCGCCGCGCGCCGCGCCGCCGGCGCCGTCGTGCGGGCGGTCGATCTGGTCTGTGGCGGGCAGGCGGAGAACGCGTTCTGCGCGGTGCGTCCGCCGGGCCATCACGCCGAGCGGGCGCGCGCGATGGGCTTCTGTTTCTACAACAACCTGGCGGTCGGCGTGGCGCACGCCATGGCCGTTTACGGCGTGCAGCGGGTGGCGGTCGCGGATTTTGACGTGCACCACGGCAACGGCACGGAATCGATCTTTCACGACGATCCGCGGGTGCTGATGGTGTCGACCTTCCAGCATCCGTTCTATCCCTATTCGGGAGTGGACGGACGTTCCGGGCGCATGGTGAACGTGCCGCTTCCGGCCTACAGCCCGCCGCAGGCGTTCCGTGCGGCCGTTGAAGAGGCGTGGCTACCGGCGCTGGAGGCTTTCCGGCCGGAAATGATCTTCGTGTCCGCAGGTTTCGACGCCCATCGCGAGGACGACATGGCCATGCTGAACCTGACCGAGGCCGATTACGCCTGGGTGACGACGCAGTTGAAAGCGGTGGCTGCACGCCATGCCGGCGGGCGCATCGTGTCGGTGCTGGAGGGCGGCTACGCGCTGTCTGCGCTGGGGCGCAGTGTCGTGGCGCACATCAGGGT
>CAZXNF010000053.1:0-7443 GCA_964641785.1 uncultured Streptomycetaceae bacterium
CTACGGTGCGGCCGGCCGAACTCGTCGTGTTCAATCGCCCCATCGTCATGTTTCGCGCGCTGTTCGTCGGCAACCCGCCGGCGGATCGCGCGCTGAGCGCCCGCACCCGCATCGATCGCCTGCTTGAACGCGGGAACGCCGGCGCTGTCTCCCAGGAAACGGCCCCGGCGGGTGTTGTGGTGAAGATCGACGGCGTCTACGTGTTCATCGTGACGCCGGGAGACATTGAAGTCCTGACCGGCGAAACCCTTGAATCAATCGCCGCCAAAGCCGTGCAGGCGCTGGAGCAGGCAATCGCGGAAACGCACGAGAGTCGCAATCTGCGCACCTTGGGCCACGCGCTACTGGCCAGCGCCGTCGCCACCGCCTTGTTTCTCGCGCTCCTGTGGGGCCTGTGGTGGGCGCGACGCGCAGTCGCCACCCTGGCGCAGAAGCTGGCCCAGAAACACGTGCAGCGCCTGCGCGTAGGCGGGACTGCGCTGGTGCAGATGGAGCAGCTGTATCACATCGCGCAGCGGGTCACGAACGCGCTGCTGACCGTGGTCGCCCTGCTGCTGGCGTACGCCTGGCTGGACTTCGTGCTGCAGCGCTTCCCCTACACCCGGCGCTGGGGCGAGCAACTGCACGCGTTCCTCTTGGATACCGCGGCGCTGCTGATCGACGGCATGCTCGACGCGCTGCCCAACCTCCTGATCGCCGTGCTCATCTTCCTCATCGCGCGTTTCTTCGCGAAGATGCTGAAGGGGTTTTTCCGCCGCGTGGAGTCCGGACGTCTGGAGGTCGGCTGGCTCGACGCCGACACCGCGGGCCCGACTGCGCGCATCTTCAGCCTGCTGATCTGGGCCTTCGCGCTGGTCATGGCCTACCCGTACCTGCCCGGCGCGAACACGGATGCGTTCAAGGGCATCTCGGTGCTGCTCGGCCTGATGGTGTCTCTCGGCGCTTCCAGCACCATCGGCCAGGCCGCGAGCGGGCTGATCCTCATGTACACACGCCACGCACCATCCGCGTCGGCGAATACGTGCGTATCGCCGACCACGAAGGCACGGTCACCGAACTGGGATTGTTCAACACCCGTATCCGGACCGGCATGGGCGAAGAACTGACGCTGCCCAATTCGATGGTCGTCGGCACCGTGACCAAGAATTACTCGCGGGTCAGCAACGGGCGTGGCTACGTCATCGACACCACCGTGACGATCGGCTACGACGCGCCGTGGCGGCAGATCCATGCGCTGCTTCTGGAAGCGGCACGGCGCACCGACGGCATCGTGGAGGATCCGCCGCCGCGCGTCTTCCAGACGGCGCTCTCCGACTTTTACGTCGAATACCGGCTCGCCGGACTCGCCATTCCGAGCGACCCGCGCCCGCGCGCGCAAGTCCTGAACATGTTGCACCAGAACATCCAGGACGTGTTCAACGAGCATGGCGTGCAGATCATGTCGCCGCATTACCTCGGCGACCCGCCGCAGGCAAAGCTGGTGCCGAAGGATCAGTGGTACGCCGCGCCCGCGCAGCCGCCGTCCGACGCCAGCGCCCGTTAGTTGGCGTCGGCGCCCGTGCATTGACCGTCTTCTCACGCGCTGCCTACAATCCACGCCCTGCGACCACCACCAGAAGAGGCGGCATGGAGGAGAAGAAGCTCATCGGCCGGCTGCCACGCGAAGCGGTACGCCTGCTGCAACTGCCGCGCGTAACGGCCCACGTTCTCGACGGCTTCAAGAGCCTCGTCGACCTGACCGGCACGCTGTCCGACGCTTGCGACGAGCTCGGCATCGTCAGCACGATATCCGGGAGCGAGCTGTACCCCCTCAACCCCGGTAAACGCATCGTCGGCCCGGCCCTCACCGTGCGCAACGTCCGGCACGCGACGCAGATCCACAAGGCCGCGCAGGACAAAGCCAGCGGCCAGGGCGAGAGTGAGGCGCACAACCTCGCCGAACCGGGCGACGTGCTCGTGATCGAGGGCGTGTTCGGCTGCTCCAACATGGGCGGACAGTCCGCGACCATCGGCATGCGGCAGGGCGAAGCCGGCGCCATCGTCGACGGCTCCATCCGCGATCCCGACCAGTACCAGGCCATGGGCTGGCCGGTATGGATCCGCGGCGTCACGCCGATCACCGGCAAGTGGCGGATGCAGACGGTTGAGATCAATGGTACCGTGCAGATCGCCGGCATTCTGGTGAAACCCGGGGATATCGTGTGCGCGGACAACGCCGGCATCTGCTTTGTGCCGCATGCGCGCGCTGCGGAAGTGCTGGAGGCCGCGCGCAAGATCGATGCCGGCGACAACAAGCGCAAGCAGGACATCGATGGCGGCACGGATGTCGCCGATCTCATGAGGAAGAAATACAAATGACCGCAGCAACGCCCCCGTCTCCTGTAAACCAGATCGTCATCCTGTCTGACGAGCACAACAAGCGCGTGCTCGGCTGCTACGGGCACCCGATGATCCAGACCCCCAATTTCGACAAGCTCGCCGCGCGCGGCACCCGCTTCACCTCCGCCTACACCAACTGCCCGATCTGCGTGCCGGCACGCGCGGCCTTCGCGACCGGCCGTTACGTGAACCAGATCCGCTACTGGGACAACGCCATCGCCTACGACGGCACGCCCGCAGCGTGGGGCCACCGCCTGATGGACGAGGGCCACCGCGTGACCTCCATCGGCAAGCTGCACTACGTGAATTCCGATCCGAAACGCAACGGCTTCGACGAGGAAATCCTGCCCATGCACCTGGTCAAGGGCCAGGGCGACCTGCTGGGCCTCATCCGCGACGAACTGCCGGTGCGGCCCGGCTCCAAGAACCTGGGACCGGAAGCCGGGCGCGGCGAGTCGGAATATACGAAGTACGACCGCGACATCGCCAATAACACCGTCAACTGGCTGAAGAACGAAGCCCCCAAATACAAAGCGAAGCCCTGGATGATCTACGTCGGCTTCGTCGCACCGCACTTCCCGCTGATCGCGCCCGAAAAATTCTACGATCTGTATTCCGAAAAAGACGTGCCGTGGCCGCTGATGTATGCCAAGCACGAGCGCCCGCAACACCCCTTCACCGATGCGATGCGCAAGTGCCTGTGCTACGACGAGCACTTCGACGAGCCGATGGTGCGCCGCGCGATCACCGCCTACTTCGGGCTGGTGTCCTTCCTCGACGACAACGTCGGGCAGATCCTGAAGGCGCTGGAAGACACCGGCCTCGCCGCGAACACTCGCGTGGTGTACTCCTCCGACCACGGCGACAACCTCGGCACGCGCGGCATGTGGGGCAAGTCCACCATGTACGAGGAGTCTGCCGGCATCCCGATGATCGCCGCCGGCCCCGGCATCCCGCAGGGCAAGGTCTGCGACACGCCCGTCACGCTGGCCGACGCCTTCCCGACCATCGTGCAGTCGGTGGGCTTAGCACCCGATCCGCGCGACGCGGACCTCCCGGGCGTATCGCTCACGGACATCGCGAACGGCGCCACGCCCGCGCGCACGATCCTGTCCGAGTACCACGCCGCGGGATCGATCACCGGTTCGTACATGATCCGCAACGGGAAGTGGAAGTTCGTCTACTACGTCGGCCAGCCGCCCATGCTGTTCGACCTCGCCGCCGATCCGAACGAGACGAAAGACCTCGGCCGCGACCCGGCACACAAAGCGGTCATTGCCGAATGCGAAGCCCGGCTGCGCACGGTAGTAGACCCCGAAAGCGCGGACGCTCTGGCCCGCGCCGACCAGGCGGCGAAGATCGCGGCGGTAGGCGGCAAAGAAGCGATTTTCAAAGCCGGCCACTTCCGCTATTCGCCACCACCCGGATCGGAGGCGAAGTTCTTCGAAGGCCAGCATTAACGCACCGCAAATCGGAATGCCCCTGCCAAGCGGGCACCGGCAACATCAGGAGGAACTTATGAAGGCACTGAGACTGCTCGTCATTCTGTCGGCGGCCATGGCGGGGGGCGCCGCCTGGAGCGCCGACCGCTACCCTGACCGCCCGATCCGTTTCCTCGTGCCCAGCCCGCCCGGCGGTTCGCCCGACATTCTGGCGCGCATCGTCGGCAATCGCCTGTCCGATCAACTCGGTCAGCAGGTCATCGTGGACAACCGCTCCGGCGCGAGCGGCATCATCGGCATCGAGATCGCGAAGAATGCGCCGTCCGACGGCTACACCATCGTGCTGGCGACCACCACGCTGTTCGCGTCACTCCCCGCGCTCAAGCCCGACCTGTCCTTCGACCCCGCACGCGATTTCGCGCCGCTCACGCGCATCGCCTGGGTGGCGAACGTGATGACCGTCAGTGCCGGGCTGGGCGCGAATTCGGTCGCCGACGTGGTGCGGATCGCCAAAGCGAAACCGGACAGCATCAATTACGGCTCGGCGGGCAACGGTTCGCCCGCGCATCTCGCCGGCGCCATGCTCGATGTCCTGGCGGGCGTGCGGACGACGCATGTTCCTTATAAGGGCGCGGCGCCGGCGCTGAACGACCTGATCGCCGGCCAGTTGCAGATGCTGATCACGTCGCCGCTGGTGGCTATGCCGCATGCGAAAGGCGGCCGCATCAAGGTGCTCGCGACCACCGGCGCGAAACCCGATCCGCTGATTCCCGACCTACCGACGGTGGCGCAGACGGTTCCCGGCTACGACATCACCCAATGGTGGGGCGTCGTCATGCCGGTCAAAACGCCGGCGGCACTCCAGAAAAAACTACACGCCGAGATCGTCAGGGCCCTGCAGACGCCAGAGGTGCGTGAACTGCTGGCCAAACAGGGCGCCACCGCCCATCCCGAAACGCCCGCCGAATTTGCCGCACACATGAAGGCCGAGCGCGGGCGCATCGCGGAAATCGGCAAGAAGGCCAACATCCTCCTCGATTGAAAGCCCCGCCATGACCACCCCCGCCAATCTGCTGTTTATCGTCTCCGACAACCACAACCGGCAGGTGACCGGCTGCTACGGCCACCCGTTCGTGCAGACGCCGACGATCGATCGGCTCGCCGGCCGCGGCACGCGCTTCGCCAACAGCTACGCCCAGAGCACGCTGTGCGTCCCCTCGCGCGCCAGCCTCGCCACCGGCAGCTACGTGCACCAGAACGGCTGCTGGGATAACGCGATCGCCTACGACGGCCGGCGCCCGAGCTGGATGCGCAGACTGCGCGATGGCGGATCCGAAGTGACGGCGATCGGCAAGCTCCATTACCGGGCGGAAGGTGAAGACCACGGGTTCACCGAGGAATTGCTGCCCATGCACCTGCACGACGGCAAAGGTGCCATCAAGAACCTGCTGCGCGGCTACGACGCCGAACTGCCGTGCACCGACGGCGCGCGCTGGAAGCTGTACGCCGAGCGCTCCGGCGCCGGCACGACGCACTACCAGGACTACGACCGCAAGATCACCGCGCAGACCCTTGACTGGCTGCGCGGTCACCGCAAGACGGGAGACAAGCCCTGGGCGCTGTACGTCGGCTACATCAGCCCGCACCCGCCGTTCAGCGTGCCGCAGCGCCTGCTCGACCTATACCCGCTCGACCGCATGCCGCTGCCGGTGCGTCACCGGCCGGGCGACCGCCCCGAGCATCCCGCCATGCGCTACCTGCGCGAGATCGACGGCTGGCTCGACATGACCGACGAGGCGATGCTGCGCCGTGTGGCTGCCGGCTACTTCGGCCTCATCACCCACCTGGACGAGCAGATGGGCCTCGTGATGAAGGAAGCCGAAGCGCTCGGCCTGATGGAGAACACGCGCGTCGTCTACACCAGCGATCACGGCGACCTGTTCGGCTGGCAGGGCATCTTCGGCAAGAAAAATCTCTACGAAGGCTCGGTCGGCGTGCCGCTTGTCATGGCGGGGCCTGACGTACCCGCGGGCCGCACCGTGAACCAGCTCGCTTCTCACGTCGACCTGTTCCCGACCTTCGTCGAGGGCGCCGGCCTCGCGGCCGCCGCGGACGACCGCGCGCTGCCCGGCCGCTCGTTGTTTCCCGCGCTCGCGGGCAAGGAAGACCTGGCGCGGCCGGTGTTCGCGGAGTTCCACGCACAGGGCTCCAAGTCTGGCGCGTTCATGCTCCGGGAAGGGGCGTTAAAACTGGTTTACCACGTCGGCATGCCCCCGCAATTGTTCGATCTCGCCGTGGACCCCGACGAAGTGCACGACCTCGTCGAGGAAGACCGCGCCGGCAACCACGTGGCGGCGCTGGAGAAGAAACTGCGCGCCATTTGCGACCCCGAAGCGGTGGACGCGCGCGCCAAAGCCGACCAGCGCCTGGCCGCCGAATCCTGGGGCGGGCCCGAGAAGCTGCGCGGCGAAGTGAACATCGTCTTCACCCCGCCGCCGGGGGTCTCGAAGGAAGACGCGTGGCGCATTCCTTCGGCTACCTGAGCCGGGACAGCCGAGCCTTGCGGATTGACTGGAGATCGGCGTACGCTAGCAGAAAGTGAGGGCGGCATGAACGACGCGACCGGGCTGAAGCAAAACGCAGACGTCCGCACCATGCAGCATCCTTCGGACATCCGGCGGGCGATCCGCAGCGGGCTTTACGATGACCGCACCGGCGGCCTGGCCCCGGGTTACGTCCAGGCGAACCTGTGCATTCTGCCCGCCGACTATGCCAACGACTTCCTGCGCTACTGCCAGCGCAACCCCAAGTCCTGTCCGCTGCTCGCCGTGTCCGAAACCGGCGACCCTGCGCTGCCGGGCTGGGGAGACGATCTCGATGTACGTACCGACGTTGGCCGATACGATGTCTTCTTGCACGGCGAGCAACAGGAATCGGTCACGGATATCCGTTCACTATGGCAGAAGAATTTCGTCACCTTCGCGCTCGGCTGTTCCTATTCGTTCGAGCAGGTATTGCTCGACGCGGGGCTGCGGCTGAAACATCTCGAGCAGGGCATACGGCCGGCGCGCTACAACACGAACATCGAAACCCTGCGTGCGGGCCCCTTTCATGGCCGCATGGTGGTCACGATGCGGCCGTTCCGGCCTGCGGACGCCATCCGGGCCATCCTGGCCACGTCGCGCTTTCCGCTGGTACACGGCGCGCCGGTGCATATCGGCCTCCCCCACCTCATCGGCATCGAGGATATGCAAGCGCAATGCGAGACCAGGCTCATCGCGCTGGAAGATGACGAGATACCGCTGTTTTGGGGATGCGGGGTGACGCCGCAACTGGCGATCGAAAACGCGCGGCCGCCGATCTGTATCACGCACACGCCGGGCTGCATGCTCATCACGGACCGCCTCAACGCGAGCTTGGCCGCCTTCTGACGAGGCCGGCACTTCGTCGTCCGGACTCATCACTGCAATAGGAGATTCGATGCGCATCACCATCCGTCACGTCCCGCTGCCGCTGCTGCTCGCCCTCTGCCTGACGGCAACGGCCCACGCGCAAAACTATCCCGCCAGAACCGTGCGCATGGTGGTCGGCTTTCCGGCCGGCGGCAGCGTCGATCTTGTCG
>CAZXNF010000053.1:7453-12141 GCA_964641785.1 uncultured Streptomycetaceae bacterium
CGCCTGCTCGCCCCGAAGCTGGCCGAAACACTCGGCCAGTCCTTCATCGTCGACAACCGGCCCGGCGCAACCGGATTTATCGGCGCCAGCTTGGTGGCAAAGTCCGCGCCGGACGGCTACACGCTGCTGATGGGCGCAACCGGGCTCACCGCCAGCGTCAGCGTCCTCGCCAAGCTGCCGTTTGAGCTTATGAATGATTTCGCGCCGGTGGCACTCGTCGCCCACCAGCCCATCGTGCTCGTGCTGCACCCTTCATTGCCCGTCAAGACCGTCGCCGAATTCATTGCGCTGGCGAAAGCGCGCCCTGGAAAACTCAACTACGGGTCAACGGGCACGGGCAGCGCGTCGCACATGGCGACGGAGATGTTCATCATGATGACGGGCGCCAACATGGGGCACGTGCCGTACAAGGGCAGCGCGCCGGCGCTGACCGACCTCGTCGGCGGCCAGATCGAGCTCATGTTCGAACTGGTGCCGACGGCCATCCCGTTCATCCAGTCCGGCAAGCTGCGCGCACTGGCGGTCACCTCCAGCCAGCCCTCCGGCATGCTACCCGGCGTGCCGACCATGCAGGAAGCGGGAATCAAGGGCTACCACTTCATCGGCTGGCTCGGGGTGCTCGCGCCCGCGGGCACGCCAAAGGACATCGTTGCCAAGCTCAATGCCGAAATCCAGAAGGCAATCGACGGTGATTTGCGCAAACGGCTTATCGAGCTGGGTCTCGAGGTCGCCGGCGGCACCCCCGAGCAATTCACGGCATTCATGCACGCCGACATCGCCAAATACGCGAAACTCGTAAAAGCATCCGGGATGCCCCTGCAGTAATGCGTCCGCCGCCGGCTCGACGCAAAAAAGGATGGTGATCGTGGGTATTCAACGTAAGGCCCTTGCCATTGCCGTCGTCTGCGCGGTACCCGCATACGCCGCCGAGCCCTACCCAACGCGGCCAATCCGCTGCATCGTCAACGCCTCGCCTGGCGGCGCGCCCGACGTCATCGCGCGGGCACTGGGTGTGAAGCTCGCCGCCAGCCTCGGCCAGCAGATCGTCGTCGACCTGCGCTCCAGCGCGGGCGGACTGGTCGCCGGCGAACTCGTGGCCACCGCCCCACCGGACGGCTACACCATCATGCTGGCGGGCGCGGCGATCTTCGGTGTGCTGCCCGCCGTGCGCACCCGGCTGCCGTTCGATCCCTTCAAGGATTTCGCGCCCATCACACTGGTCGCCGAATCGCCGAACGTGGTGGCGGTAACGCCCGGCCTCCCGGTGAAGACGGTGGCCGAACTCGTCCAGTACGGGAAAGCGACGCCGCTCCTGTTCGCGTCTTCCGGCGCGCTCACGCCGGCGCATCTGGGTGGCGAACTCCTGAACGCCCTGGCCGGCCTGAAAATGACCCACGTGTCGTACAAGGGCGCGGCCCCCGCGCTGACCGACCTGATGGCGGGCCAGGTGCAGGTTTTCGTCACCTCGCCGATCTCCGCCATGCCGCACGTGCCCTCGGGGCGCGTCCGCGTCATCGCCACCACCGGCGTGAAACGCAATCCGGCGTGGCCCGACCTGCCCACCGTCGCCGAAACGCTCCCGGGGTACGACATCACGCAGTGGTGGGGCCTGGTGGTGCCAGCGAAAACCCCGGCGGCGATCCAGAAACGGCTCCACGACGCAACCACCGAGGCCCTGCGGTCGCCGGACGTGCGCGAGCGCTTCGCCGCACAGGGCGCCACCACCGTCGGCAGCACGCCGCAGGAACTCGCCACGTTCATTCGCGCGGAGTTCATACGCATCAGCCGGATCGTCAAACAGGCGGGCATCCCCCGCGAAGACTAGGACATCGACATGACGCTCTCCACCGCGCTCGTCACCGGCGGCACCACCGGCATCGGCAAGGCGATCTGCGACGCGCTGCTCAAGCAGGGCTACCGCGTGGTGGTGGTCGCGCGGCATGCGCCGAAGCGCCCGCGCAAAGGCGTCACCTGCTACACCGCCGATCTCGCCGACACCGCGGCGGCGCGCACCATCGGGCGCGAGATCGCGAAGCGGCACACGATCACGCACTTCGTCCACAATTCCGGCGTGAGCCTCGGTGCCAGCCTCGCCGATTCGCGGGCCAGCGATTACGACTATTCGTACCGGCTGCATGTGGACGCCGCCGTCGCCCTCGCGCAAGCGATCATGCCGGGCATGAAGAAGCGCCGCTTCGGTCGCATCGTGCTGCTGTCCTCGCGCGCGGCGCTGGGGCGGCCCGACCGCGGCGCCTATTCCTCCACCAAGGCGGCAATGATGGCGCTGGCGCGCGTCTGGGCGCTCGAATTCGGCGCGCAGGGCATCACCGTCAACGCCGTCGCCCCGGGGCCGATCGCGACGAAGATGTTTCTGGGCAAGAACCCCGCCGGCAGCCCGATCCGCCGCAAGCTCGAGGCCTCGATCGTCGTCGGCCGTATCGGCACGCCGGCCGAGGTGGCGCACGCGGTCGCCTTCCTGCTGGCGCGCGAGAGCGGCTTCATCACCGGGCAGACGCTGTTCGTCTGCGGCGGCATGAGCATCGGCGCCGCGTCGCTGCTGTAACGTTCAGGTCATCTGCCGCCGCACCGTTGCCGCCGATCGCTGTGAGCCGGAAATCCGGTGGCACGGCACGGCGGCTCTCCCTATAATTTTCGTCCGCACGCAAAAAAAAGGAATCACCATGGCCATCGACATCGGCATCAAGGAAAAAGACCGCAAGCAGATCGCGGACGGGCTCTCGCACCTGCTCGCCGACACCTATTCGCTGTACCTCAAGACCCACAACTTCCACTGGAACGTGACGGGCCCGATGTTCCAGACGCTGCACCTCATGTTCGAGACGCAGTACAACGAACTCGCACTCGCCGTGGACCTGATCGCCGAGCGCATCCGCGCGCTGGGCTTCCCGGCGCCGGGCACCTACTCCGAGTACGCGAAGCTGTCCTCGATCCCGGAGACGAAAGGCGTGCCGCCGGCCGCGAAGATGATCAAGCTGCTGGTCGAGGGCCAGGAAGCCGTCGCCCGCACCGCGCGCAAGGTGTTCCCGCTGGTGGACAAGGTCAACGACGAGCCGACCGCCGACCTCCTCACCCAACGCATGCAGGTGCATGAGAAGACCGCGTGGATGCTGCGCAGCCTGCTGGAGAAGTAGAAGCGCCGCCACGATCGCTTCATCCCCTCCTTGACAAGGAGGGGTGGCCCGCAAGGGCCGGGGTGGTCGTGGTCAGCGCATGCCGGTTCACCACCCCGTCGCTGCGCGTCACCCCTCCTCGATGAGGAGGGTAAATCAGGCTCCCAGCCTGGCCCGCCTGAAAAACAACCCCGCCGCCAGCGCCGTCACCACGGCCAGCATGGCGTAGGCCGGGCGGTAGCCGCTCACCGCCACCAGCAGCGAGAACGTCAGCGGCACCACCACCACGCCCGTGTAGGTGAACATCAGCGACGCGCCGGTGGCGAGCGCCACCTTGCCCGGCGGCGCGTGGCGGGAAATTTCCGCGATGAACACGCCGTTCCAGCCGATGGCGCTGGCGCCAAACACCGCGCCCAGCGCGAGTACCACGCCGTACGGCCAGCCGTCCGTCACCACCCCGAGCAGTCCGGTGGAGACCGCCATCACCGCGCCCAGCACGCCGAGGACCCGGCGCGGGTTGCCCGCGAGGTCGGCGATCAGCCCCCAGCACACACGCCCGATGATGCCGGCGGTCATCGCGGTCGCCAGCACCGCCCCCGCCGCCACCACCGAGTAACCGATCTGCTCGTGCAGGTAGGCCACCATGAACATGGACAGGCAGATCTGCACACCGGCGTAGCCGAAGGAGGCGAGCGCGAGCTCCGCCAGGCGCGGGTGGCTGAAAGTGACGGCGAGAAAATCGCGCAGGCCCGGACGCGGCGCAGCGGAAGCCGCGCGCGCCCCCGCATCGTAAGTGGCGCGCAGCGGCTGCATGGCGACCGCAGCTACGATGCACACCGCGCCGATGATGAGGGTCGCGGCCTGCCAGCCCACCGTGAGGGCCAGCGTCGGCACGATGGCGCCCGCCAGTGCGCCGCCGACCGGCACGCCGGTCTGGCGGATGGACATGATGAGGTTGCGGATCCGTTCCGGCGTGCGCTCAGCCAGCAGCGCGGCGCTGGCCGGCGTCGAAGGTCCGTAGCCGACGCCGATCAGCAGCGCACCGAGCACCCCGGCCCAGGCATACGGCACGGCACACAGCGCACCGCCGAAGCCAGCCGCCAGCAGGCAGACCTGGCTCACGCGCAGGCCGCCATGCCGCGCGACGAAGCCGCCACCGATCGGCGCCGAAAAGGCCGACATGCCATACGCCAGCGCGGTGAACACGCCGATCGCCGTGGCCGCCGCCCCGGCGTCCTGGTAGGCCAGCGGAATCAGCACGCCCATCGCATAGACGACCAGCGACACCAGCGACTGGATCGCCAGCGTCAGCGCCAGCGTGCCGAACGGGACGCTGCGCGCGTCGGGCGCCGTCACGCGGCGACGCCGTGAAATTTTTCGCGTCTTTTCAAGGTGTTCGCATTCTAGCGCCCCGCTGCTGGCGGCGGTGCGCGCATCGGCATAACATGTATATCCGTATAGTTTTTACGGCGCTTTCTTCAAGGCCCTTCACCCGTCGTTTACGGGGGAAGGTTGGGATGGGCAGTCGATCATCACGCAGTCATCTTTCTCCTTCCC
>CAZXNF010000054.1:0-3834 GCA_964641785.1 uncultured Streptomycetaceae bacterium
GTTCGACGCGCTGGGCGTGAAGGATCCGCACTGGTGCGGCCTGTCGATGGGCGGCATGATCGGCCAGACGCTCGCGCTCAAATACCCGGGCGTGGCGAAGAGCCTCGTCCTGGCGGACACCACCAGCCGTTACCCGGCGGAAGCCACCGCGCTATGGATGGACCGCATCAAGACCGCCCGGGAAAAAGGCATGGGCGCGCTGGTGGACGGCACGCTGGCCCGCTGGTTCACCGATCCGTACCGCACCGCCCAGCCGGACGTGATGAAACTCGTGGGCGGCTGGATCGCCGCGACACCGGTGGAAGGCTACGCGGGCTGCTGCTACGCGCTGCCGCAGATCAACGTTACCGACCGCCTGAAGGCACTGCAGTTGCCCGCGCTGGTGATTGTCGGCGAGCAGGACATGGGCACGCCGCCGGCGATGGCGCGCGCCATCCACGAGGCGCTGCCGGGCTCGAAGCTGGTGATGATCCCGAGCGCCGCGCACCTCTCCAACATGGAGCAGCCTGCGGCCTTCACCCGGGCGTTGCTGGATTTCCTGCCGCAGTAAGCGGCATGCTTTCCCCTCCTTCGCAAGGAGGGGAACAAACGCCGAGCCGGACTAGCGGGACTTCTTGGCGGCGACCGCTTTCTTGGCGGGTTTGTGCTTCCGCGTATTACCGTACGAGCTCTTGAAGGTCTTGCCCTTGCGCGTGCGTTTATCGCCCTTGCCCATGTCGGTTCCTTTGGTGAATGTATCCTGCGAGCGGCCGAACAATAGAGAAATCGGACGGCGCGGTCAACGCGGCGTCGTGAAGCAGTGCACCGAAAACAGGTCCGCCGCATCTTTCCAGGCCCTGACGGGGGCATAGCCGGCCGCGGTGCCGAGCGCGGCGAACTCCTCCAGCGAATACTTGCAGGAGATCTCGGTGTGGATGGTCTCGCCCGCCGCGAAGGCGAACCGGAGCCCGGCGACCGTCACGGTCTGCGCCCGCAGGCTTTCCAGGTGCATTTCGACGCGACCGAGTGCCACGTCGTAGAACGCGCGGTGACGGAAGGCCCCAAGGTCGAAATCCGCGCCCAACTCGCGGTTGAAGCGCGCGAGCAGGTTCAGGTTGAAGGCGGCGGTGATGCCGGCGCCGTCGTTATAGGCGGCCTCCAGCACCGCGGCGTCTTTCTTGAGATCGACGCCGATCAGGAGCGCCCCGCCGGCGCCCAGCACGGGCTTCCAGCGCTGCAGGAAGACCAGCGCCTCCTCCCGCGTGAAGTTGCCGATGGTGGAGCCCGGGAAATACAGCACGCGGCGCAATTCCCGCGCCGGCGCCAGCGCGGACGGCAGCGTCACGGGCAGCGCGAAATCCGCCCGCACGGGATAAATGCGCAGGCCCGGAAAGGCCTGCGCCAGCACCCCGCAGGAAACCTCCAACTGCTCGGCGGCGATGTCCACCGGCACGAAGGCCGAAGGCTGAAGCTGTTCGAGCAGCAGCCGCGTCTTCGCGCCGTTGCCGCAGCCGATTTCGATCAGTGCGCAGCCCGCACCCAGCGCGCCGGCCATGTCCCCGGCGTGCGCGCGCATGATCGCGAGTTCCGTGCGGGTGGGGTAGTACTCCGGCAGCGCGCAGATTGCGTCGAACAGTTCGCAGCCGCGCGCGTCGTAGAAGAACTTCGGCGGAATCGCCTTTTGCGGACGCGCGAGTCCGGCCAGCACTTCGTCGCGCAGACTCAACGCCGGCGGGGCCAGGTCCGTCAGCGCGGCAACGGCGGAGATCAGCATCGGGGAAAAGAGAAAGGCCGGGCAGGCCCGGCCTTTCAGGGCGGAAGGGCGCCTGCCTTTACGGCAGGAGCACCGTCGAACCCGTCGTCTTGCGCCCTTCGAGGTCACGGTGCGCCTGCGCCGCTTCGCGCAGCGGGTACGTCTGGTTGATGGAGATCTTCACTTTTTTGCTCTTCACCACCGCGAACAGGTCGCGCGCGGCGGCGAGCAGGTCCTTGCGCTCGGCCGTGTAGGTGAACAGCGTCGGCCGGGTGAGGAACAACGAGCCTTTCGCCGCCAGCACGCCGGGATTGAACTGCGTCACCGCGCCCGACGCATTGCCGAAGCTCACCAGCATGCCGAGCGGGGCCAGGCAGTCGAGCGAACCCATGAAGGTGTCCTTGCCGACGCCGTCGTACACGACCGGCACGCCCTTGCCTTTGGTGATCTGCTTGACACGCTCGACGAAGTTTTCCTGCGACGTGACGATCACGTGCTTGCAGCCGCATTTTTTCGCGATGGCGGCCTTTTCTGTGGAGCCGACCGTGCCGATGACCGTGGCGCCGAGCGCCTTCGCCCACTGGCACAGGATCTGGCCGACGCCGCCCGCCGCCGCGTGCACGAGGATGGTGTCGCCTTTCTTGACCTTGAAGGTGCGGCGGATCAGGTACCAGGACGTCATGCCCTTCAGCATGATCGCGGCGGCCACCTTGTCGTCGAGGCCGGTGGGGATCTTCACCAGCCGCGCGACGGGCCGCAGCAGAACTTCCGCGTAGGAACCGATGGGGTTCGCCCACGCCACGCGGTCGCCCTTCCTGAATTCCTTCACTTTCGGGCCGACCGCCTCGACCACGCCGGCGCCTTCGCTGCCCAGCGTCATCGGCAGCGGCAGGGGATACAGGCCGCTGCGGTGATAGGTATCGATGTAATTGAGGCCGACGGCCGTCGTGCGCACGCGGACTTCGCCCGGACCGGGCTCGCCGACCTGGACTTCCTCCCACTGCATGACTTCGGGACCGCCGGTCTGGGTGATGCGGATGGCGTGGGGCATGGCTCGTTCCTCCTGAATGGACGGGGATTGTAAACGACCGTGCGGACCGCGGCGGGACCGCGGATGGCTGTGAACCGGGCTCAGCCCGGCGGCGACTTGCGGACGTGCGGGGCGCTGCTGGCGGGCGCCGGAGCCGGCGTGTTGCCCACTTTGACGGGGGCGTGCGGCGCCGCGCTCTCCATCCACTTCTTGATGCGGTTGGCATCGGCGATGCGGGTGTACTTGCCCCAGGAATCGAGCAGCACGATGATCACCGGCCGGGAGGCGATCTCCGCCTGCATGACGAGGCAACGGCCCGCTTCGGAAATGTAGCCGGTCTTCGACAGGCCGATCGCCCAGTCCGAACTCTTCACCAGCCCGTTCGAATTGCGGAACTGCAGGCTGCGGCCGCCCGCGCCTTCCACCCAGTATTCCGTCAGCGTCGTGTACTCACGGATCAACGGGTAGCGGTAGGCCGCGCGCACCATGCGGGCGAGATCCTGCGCGCTGGACACGTTCTCGTTCGAGAGGCCCGTGGAGTCCGCGTACCGGGTGCGGGTCATGCCGAGCTCGGCGGCCTTGTGGTTCATGGCGGCGACGAAGGCGTGGATCCCGCCGGGATAGGCGCGGCCCAGCGCCGCCGCGGCGCGGTTCTCGGAGGCCATGAGGGCAAGCCGCAGCAGGTCGGCGCGCGGGAGCTGCGTGCCGAGCGCGAGCCGCGAATGCGTGTGCTTGAGGATATCGACGTCGGCTGCATCCACCATCACCAGCTCGTCGAGCGGCAGTTCGCGGTCGAGCACCACCATCGCGGTCATCAGCTTGGTGATGGACGCGATCGGCGTCACCGTTTCCGTATTCTTGGCGTACAAGGTATGGCCGTCGTGAAAATCGACCACCAGCGCGGCAGAAGACTTGAGGGCAAGGTTGCCCGTGGGGTCCGCCTCGGGCACCGCCGCGCGGAAGGCCGGCGCGGGTTTCTGCGCGGCGGGCTTTTTGGCGGCGGGTTTCTTCGCTGCGAGTTTTTTTGCGGACGCCGACGGCTTTTTGGCGGAGGCCGAAGACTTTTTGGCGG
>CAZXNF010000054.1:3934-11697 GCA_964641785.1 uncultured Streptomycetaceae bacterium
AGTTTTTTTGCGGACGCCGACGGCTTTTTGGCGGAGGCCGAAGACTTTTTGGCGGGAGGCGAAGCAGCGGCGGCGATGCCGGAAGCACAGAACACGGCGGCGAGTGCCGCGATCAGGACAGTCCGTATGCAACCTCCTCGCGCCATGCCGGGTCCGCCTTTATGCCCACGCTGCCGGGGCTGTTGTGAGAGATCGTGCGATTGCCGGCGCGAGCTTGTCGGCGACGGCAGCAAGATAGCAAAATTCGGGGCTTAGGGAAAGATTCTCAACAACAGTCTGAGGTTTTAACAGAACTGACCAAAACTAAGGATTGAGGACTGAGGACTGAGAGGAAAGAGCGCCCTTACCTCTTAGTCCTCAGTCCTCAGTCCTCTGTTATCGTCTCGCCCGCCTCATGACCACGCCACCCGCTTCGTCTTCCCCCGCCGCCCGCGCCATCGCCGGCTGGCTCGACCGCAACATTTTCGCGCTCGGCCGCGAGATGCGCTGGTCCTACCTGCCCCCGCTCATGGTGTATGTCGCGGCGGGCGTGTCGGGACTGACCAGCATCGTCGGCGTGTTCTACGTGAAGGAGCGCCTCGGCCTGTCGGCGGAATTCCTCGCCGCGCTCGGCTTCTGGGCCGGACTGCCATGGGCGCTGAAGATGCCCCTGGGCCATCTGGTGGACCTGTTGTGGCGCTGGAAGGGCCTGCTGGTGTTCATCGGCGCAGGCCTCATCACCGCCAGCCTCACGATCATGATTGGCCTCCTCGGCCATACCGAGGCGATGGCCGCACTCGCCCCCATCGAAACCTGGTACATCGCGTCGGCGTTGCTGGCACCCATCGGCTACGTCGTGCAGGACGTGGTGGCGGACGCCATGACGGTGGAAGCGGTCCCGCGCGTGGACGACACGGGACAGCCGGTCGATCCGGCACTGCGCCGCGCCATGCACACGACCATGCAGACGCTGGGCCGCGTCGCGATCATCGGCGGCAGCGTACTGGTGTCGGTGGCCAACGTCTTCCTGCTGCAGGGCGTGAGCAAGCTGCCCGAGGCGGAGAAGGCGGCAGCCTATCTCGGCATTTACCAGCTCGCGCTGATCATCCCGGTGGTGTCCGTTGCCGGCGTGGTGCTCGGCCTGTGGCTGCAGCGTCGCGCGCTGCGCGACCTGATCGCCACGGGCATGGGCCGCGCCGCCGCGATGGCCGCCCTCGCCGTGCAGGCGGAACGCCCGCCCATCAACTGGTGGATCGTGGGCGGCGGACTGGCGTTCGCGGCCGTCTCGCTCTCCGTCGGCCTCGGCAAGGTCCCCTACGCCCAGGAAATCGTGTTCGCCACCTCCATGGCCATCATCGTCTTCCTGATCGCCAACCTGACGCGCGAGCTGGAACCGGCTGCGCGCAATACTCTGGTCGGCACGGCGCTGGTGATCTTCGTGTTCCGCGCCACCCCCGGCTCCGGCGCGGGCGCGACCTGGTGGATGATCGACGACCTCGGTTTCGACCAGTCCTTCATCGCCACGCTGCAGCTGATCGGCGGCGTGCTGACGCTGTTCGGCATGTTCATCTTCCGGCGCTTCATGGCCGAGCGCTCGATCACCTATATCGCCGGCTGGCTGACGGTGGTCGGCACCCTCCTCTCGCTGCCCAACCTCGGCATGTATTACGGCCTGCATGAATGGACCGCCGCGCACACGGGCGGCGTGGTCGATGCGCGCTTCATTGCGCTG
The DNA here is from genome assembly GCA_964641785.1 of uncultured Streptomycetaceae bacterium. GTDB lineage: Bacteria > Pseudomonadota > Gammaproteobacteria > Burkholderiales > SG8-41 > CAZXNF01. Next base: position 5,646 of record CAZXNF010000054.1, read on the forward strand.
ATCGATACCGCGCTGGAATCGCCGCTCGGCCAGATCATGATGATTCCGATGCTGGCGTGGATCGCCAACTCGGCGCCGGAGCGGCTGAAGGCCACCTATTTCGCGGTGATGGCCTCGTTCACCAACCTGGCGCTGTCGGCTTCGCAGCTCGGCACCAAGTACCTGAACGGAATCTTCACGGTCACGCGGGAAGTGAAGGACCGCGCCACCGGCGCCATCGTCACGCCGGCCGATTACAGCGAACTGGGCATCCTGTTCGTGATCGTCATGCTGATCGGCCTCGTCGTGCCTTTCCTCGCCATCGCCTTCGTCAAGGCCACGCGGTTCAAGGCGGCCTGAGCGCTTTCCGTCCGCACAAAGAAAAACTCCGCTCCCGGTAAAGGGAGCGGAGCCAAAAGGGGCCGGATTCTGCAGGGTCTCAGCTTCCCTGCAGGACACCCGCGCCCCCGAGGAGGAAAAAAATGCGGTTGTCGCTTGCTGCCGAGCCGTGAACTTATCGCCTCTGCCTTACATGAGGCTTACGGCGCCAAGCCCCTGAAATCAAGAGATTTTCAAGCGTGCTTGCGGCCGTGGTGCGGACCGTGCCGGTAGCGGGTCTCGAACAGCACGTACAGTACGGGCAGCACAATCAGCGTCAGGATCGTCGCCGAGATCAGCCCGCCGATCACGACCACCGCGAGCGGCTTCTGGGTTTCCGCGCCGATGTCATGCGAGAGCGCCATCGGCATCAGGCCGAACATGGCCAGCAAGCCGGTCATCAGCACCGCCCGCAGGCGCGCCAGCGCACCCTTGATGACCGCCTCTTCCGGTGACGCGCCAGCGTTCTTCAACTGGTTGAAGTAACTCACCATCACCACACCGTTCAGCACCGCCTGGCCGAACAGGGCGATGAAGCCGATCGCGGCGGACACCGACAGCGGGATGCCGGTCACCAACAGGGCGAAGATGCCGCCGATCATTCCCAGCGGAATGTTCAGCAGGATGAGCAGCGCGCTCTTGAACGAACCGAAAGCGTCAAACAGAAGGATGAAGATCAGCAGGATGGAGATCGGCACGATGATGGAGAGGCGCTTCATGGCGCGCTCCTGATTCTCGAACTCGCCGGACCAGCTCAGGGTGTAGCCCTCCGGAAGCTTCACCTCGCGGGCGACCTCGCGTTTCATGTCGGCCACCACACTGCCCATGTCGCGATCATGGATGAAGACGCCGATGGCGACCACGCGCCCGCCGTTTTCGCGCGAGATATTCATGCTGCCGCCAGCCGTCCGGAAGGTGGCCACCGACGACAAGGGGATGAAGGCGCCGCCCGGCGTCGTCAGCAGGATGTCGCGCAGTTGGGACAGCGAACGCTCGCCCTCCTTCAAGCGTACCACCACGGCAAACCGGCGCGACCCCTCCCAGATGTTCGTGGCTTCGCGCCCGCCCAGCGCGGTCTCGATGACGTCGGTGATGTCGTTGATGTTGAGGCCGTAGCGCGCCGCCTGCGCGCGGTCGATCTCGATCAGGTCCTGCGGCAGTTCACCCTGGCGGTCGAGCATGGCGCGCGCCACGCCCGGCACGTCCGAGATGGCCGCGAGGACTTCGCGCCCGGTGGTGCGCAATTGCCCGAGATCGGGCCCGAAGATCTTGACCACGATCTGGCCGTCGATCTGCGAAATGGACTCGAGGATGTTGTCGCGGATCGGCTGCGAAAAACTCGCCTGAACGCCGGGCAAGGCCGACAGGGCACGGTCCATTTCGTGGATGACTTCGGCCTTGGACAGCTTGCGCGTCCACTCGCTGTCCGGCTTCAGGTCGATCAGGAACTCCGCCATGCTGACCAGCTTGGGATCGGTGCCGTCCTCCGGACGACCCGCCTTGTAGACGATGGTGTTGATTTCCGGGATGTGGGCGATCGCGTCGCGGATGCGCTTCATCTGCGCCGACGCCTCCGTCACCGAGATGCTCGGATCGAGCGGGACGTTGAGCCAGATCGACCCTTCGTTGATCTCCGGCAGAAATTCGGTCCCCAGGCGCGGCACCACGGCGAGGCTCACCGCCAGCGCCGCCAGCGACGTGCCGACCACGGTGCGCTTGTGCGCGAGCGCCCACAGCAGGGCCGGCTTGTAGACCGCCGAAATGCGCTGCACCACCGCATTGTCGTGCTCCGGGAGCTTCTTGCGCAGCAGCCACAGGCAGGCGAGGGGCACGAGCGTGAGGGAAAACGCCAGCGAGACCGCCAGCGCGGATACCACGGAATAGGCCATCGGCGCGAAAATCCGTCCCTCGTGGCGCTCGAGCGTGAAGATCGGGATATGCGCCGCGATGATGATCAGCATCGAGAACAGCGTAGGCCGGCCCACTTCCGTGGTGGCATTCAGCACCACCTTGAGGCGCTCGCGGATGACCACGGCGCCGGGATTTTCCGAAAGCCGCCGGAACACATTCTCGACGACGATCACCGCGCCGTCGACGATGATGCCGAAGTCCATCGCCCCCAACGACAGCAGGTTCGCGGGCACGCCCAGAAAGGTGAGTCCGAGGAAGGTGCCGAGCAGAGACAGCGGGATGAGCGCCGCCACGATCAGCGCCGCCCGCAGGTTGCCAAGGAAGATCAGCAGGATCAGCGTGACCAGGATCGCGCCTTCGGCCAGGTTCTTGAACACCGTCTTGAGTGTCTTGTCGAGCAGCCAGGTGCGGTCGTAGTAGGGCACGATTTCGACGCCCTTGGGCAGTATCCGCTCGTTGAGCAGTGCGACCTTTTCCTTGACCGCGGCCAGCACGACCGCCGGGCTTTCGCCGCGCCGCATCAGCACCGTGCCGGTGACGACGTCCGGATCGTCGTCCTGCCCGATCACGCCCTGCCGCGGCACCGCGCCCACGGACAGGCTGGCGATGTGGCGCACCAGCACCGGCGAGCCTTTCCGTTCGGCGACCACCACGTCCAGAATTTCCTGCGGCGAGCGGAGCAGACCGAGGCCCCGGATCAGGAACTGCTGGGTGCCCTGCTCGACGTAGCCGCCGCCCGCATTGGTGCTGGCGCGCTCGAGCGCGCCGAACAGTTGCTGCAGGCTGATGCCGTAATACTTCAGCTTGGCGAGGTCGGGGCTGACCTCGTACTGCTTGATGTAGCCGCCGAGCGGCACCACCTCGGCCACGCCCGGGATCAGCCGCAACTGGCGCTCGATGACCCAGTCCTGGAGGGCGCGCAGTTCGCGCAGGTCCTGCTGGCCCGAGCCTTTCACGCGGTAGCGGTAGACCTCGCCGATCGCCGTCGACATCGGTGCCATCCGCGGCTGCGCGCCGGGCGGCAGCTCGACGTCGCGCAGGCGCTCGGTCACCTGCTGGCGCGCGAAGTAGGCGTCCGCCTTGTCGTCGAAGGTCAGGATGACGAAGGACAGCCCGAACTGCGTGTGCGAAAACATGCGGATCGAATTCGGCAGCCCGGCCAGCGCCACCTCCACCGGGAAGGTCACCTGGCGCTCGACCTCCTCCGCCGCCTGCCCCGGGAACAGGGTGATCACCGTCACCTGCGTGTCGGTGACGTCGGGGAAAGCCTCCACCGGCAGGCGCTTGAACGCGGTGACGCCCGCGCCGATGAACAACGCGGTCGCGATCAGCACGAACAACGGCTGCTCGAGCGCAAAGGCGACGATGCGTTTGATCATGGCCGAACGCTCAGTTCTTCACGCGGCGCGGCGCCACGATCTGCTGCAGCGCCAGGACACCGTCGATCACGACGCGCTGTCCCTCCGCCAGGCCGTCCTTCACGTGGACGCGGTCGCGGTCGGTATCGCCAATCTTGATTTCGCGGCGCACGAAGCGGCCCTTGCCCTCGTCCGTGAACGCGTAATTCTTCCCGTCGGAGAAGAACACCGCGCGGCTCGGCACCAGGATCTGCGGCGGCGTATTGCCGGAGAGGCGGGCGATCACGAACATTTCACCCTTGAGCTTGCGCTGCGTGTTGTCGAGGCTGGCGCGCACCTTGATCGTGCGCGACACCGGGTCGAAGAAATCCGCGATCGCCGTGATCCTGGCGTCGAAGCTCTCGTCCGGATAGGCGGGCGAGCGGATCTGGACGATGTCACCGATCTTGATGTACGCCAGATCCTCCTCCTGCACGTCCAGAATGGCCCAGAGATATTTCGGGTCGGTCACCACGAACAGCGCGGGGCTGCCCTGCGCATTCTGGTCGGGCCGCAGTTCCTGCCCGGGATTGATGTTGCGCTCGACGATCGCGCCGGCGATGGGGCTCTTGAGGGAAAAGCGCTGATTGACGGCATCGCCACTGCCATACAGTCGCGTACGGGCGCGATTGCGCGCGAGTTCGGCCTGCGCGCGCGAAAAATCCGCCTCCGCCGTGTTCAGGTCCTTCCCCGGCGACACGCCGCTGGCCACCAGCTCGCGCACGCGCGCGAGGTTTTTTTCGGCGAGCTGGAAAGCCCCTTCCGCGCTGCGCGCGTCGGACTGCGCCTGGCCGAAATCCGGCGAGGCGATCAGCGCAAGGGCCTGGGCCACACCGACGCGGTCGCCAGGCTGCACCTCGATCTTCTCCACCCGGCCGGCGAACGGCGAGAACACGCGCACCGTGCGGTCTTCATTCCAGACGAGGCGGCCGTTGACCGAACGGGCGGGCGCGGGCCGCAGGGCGACCACTTCGGACAGCAGCGCCTTCAGTTGCGGACTGCCCTCCGGAAAGCTCACCGTGCTGCCTTCCGTCGTCGGCTGCGGCACCGCGTCGGATTTCGATTGGTCGCCGCAGCCCGCCACGCACAGCAGCAACAGCAATGCCGCCGGGATGAGCCTGCCCCTGACCTCGTTGCGCATGATTCCGAATCTCCTGATGCTGCGTGGCTGTGCCGTGTGCGTTAGCGCGCCGGCGCGTCGCGCAACGGCTGGGCGCCATCGCCCGCCGCCGCCTTGACGCTCGTCACCGCAATCGCGGCTCGCCACGCGGCGAGCGCCTGCGCGTAATCGGTCTGCGTCGCCGCCGCTTCCAACCGGGCGGCGTACAGCTGCCGCCGCGCATCGAGCAGGTCCATGACGCCCATCGCGCCCTTGGAATAGGCAAACTCCGCGGCGTCGGCGGCGCGGGTCGCCTCGGCGAGCAGGCTCGCGCGGAAACGCTGCGCGCGGTCGGCGGCAGCCTCGAGGTCCGCCCGCGCTCGCTGCACGTCGCCGGTGGCGAGCGCCTGCACGCGCGCGAGCTGGTCGCGCGCGGCCTGCAGGTCCACTTCCGCGCGCCGGATCTCGCCTTCGTAGTTGTAGTTGAGGAACAGCGGCACGCCGACGGACAGGCCCCAGGTGTTGGTGGAAATGCCGTTCGAATAGGCGTCGAGCGGCGAGTGGCTGAATTGCGCCCCCACCGTGACGTCGCGGGTGCGCAGGGCACGAGCCAGTTCGCGGTTCTTCTCCGCCGCCTGCACGCGGGCCCGTGCCGCGGCGACGTCCGCGCGGCCATCGAGCACCGTGTCCAGCGACAGCATGGCCGGCGGCACGGCCGCGTCCGGCCACGGATCGACGGCGCGCATCGCGCGGGCCTCGCGCTCCAGTCCGAGCAGGTAGGCCAGCGCGGACTGCGCCTTCTCCTGTCCGGCCTGGGCGGTGCGGGCGTCGTTACGCGCGCGCAGCGCGTCGACGTTCAGGCGCGCCACCTCGGCCGGCGCGATATCGCCCGCCTTCTGGCGCTGGGTCGCGGCGCCCATGGTCTTGCCGTAGAGCGCCGCGTTGTCCTCGGCGATGCGCAACCGCTCCTGCGCGAGCACCAGTTCGTAGTACGCGGCAGCCAGCGCAACGCGCTGCTGGCGGACGACGTAGGCGGATTCGTTGCGGCTGGCCTGCAGGTTGAAGTCCGCCACCCCGATGCGCAGCTCGCGCTTGTTGCCGCGCTCGAAAGTCTGCGACAGGCCGACATCGCTGGAAAAGCGGCGGTCCCAGCTGTTGCTGCTGTAGCCGGACGGCGTGCGCTGCGTGATGCCCGACGGCCCCAGCACGAGCGAGGGGTTGGGACGCGCGCCCGCGCTGATGCGGTCGGCTTCCGCGCCCTCTACCAGGCGCTGCGCGAGCTGCAATT
>CAZXNF010000054.1:11707-12055 GCA_964641785.1 uncultured Streptomycetaceae bacterium
AGCTCGCGGTTGCGCTCGCTGAACAGCGTTTCGGCGCGCGCGAGCGTCAGCTGCGCCAGTTCGGCGGCCGTGGGCTCGGCCAGGCCCGCGGCGGCCCGCGACAAACCCGCCGGCAGCGCAAGCGCGCCGAGCAGTGCGTACGTAAGGAGAATGCGACCAGGCATCATCAGGGCTGAGGTTGGGCCGGTTTGTTGAGACAATGGCACCGGAATTAACAACCTGTTGCCAACGGTTGGTGACCCATCGCTCGGCCGGCAATGTAGCGGCAGGGCCTTACGCCAACCTTACGTGCGGAGCCCTGCCGGCATGCCGATAGTCCCGAGAAAACAGCAGTTTGCCCCCCTGCCC
>CAZXNF010000055.1:0-7551 GCA_964641785.1 uncultured Streptomycetaceae bacterium
TTTTTGCCTTAGAAGAGGTAAGCCACCACGAACAGCCCGACCATCGCGAACACCAGCACCAGCCGTACCAGCGTGCCGACGATGAAGCCCACCCACGTCGCGACGCCGACGTGGCCCGCGCGTAGCACGCTTTTGCCCGAGGCGAGTTCGCCGAGAACGGCGCCGATGAAGGGCCCCAGCACGATGCCGATCAGCCCGCCGAAAATGCCGACGATAGTGCCGATCGCGGCACCGGCGATCGCGAGGCCGCTCGCGCCGACCCGTTTTGCGCCCATGGCCGTTGCCGCGAAATCAGCGACGAAGGTCAGCACCATCAGCACACCGGCCACTGACAGCGGTAACCAGCCCACTTCGTTGAAGTCGTCGATCCACGCGGCGAGCACGAGCCCCGCGAAGACGAGCGGGGCGCCCGGCAGTGCGGGCAACAAGGCGCCGACGATGCCAGCCACGATGAGCGCGATCGCGACGATCCAGAGCAGGGTAACCGTCATGAGGGGTGGTGTAAGCTTTGCGTGTGCCGTGGAGGAAAACCATCGGGCGCGCCTGCGCGGCCCTGCTGATCATTGTTGCATGCGCGGCGTGCGGACCCAAGGTCCCGCCGCTGCCGAAGCTGTCCGCGCAGGACGTGGTGCTGGCGTTCGGCGACAGCCTGACCTACGGCACCGGCGCCGCCGAGCACGAAAGCTACCCTGCGGTTCTGCAGCAATTGATCGGGCGCCAGGTCGTGCGGGCGGGCGTGCCCGGCGAAGTCTCCGCGCAGGGACTTGAACGCCTGGACGAGGTGCTGGAGGAGGTGAAGCCGCGCATCGTCATCGTGTGCCTCGGCGGCAACGATCTGCTGCGCAAGATTCCCGACGCCCAGATTGCCGCTAACCTGCGGGCCATTCTGCGCGCGGTGAAGGCGAAAGGGGCCGCTGCGGTGCTTGTCGGCGTCCCGCGGCCGCAACTGCTGTCGGCGCCGCCCGGGTTCTATGCCGAGATCGCGCGGGAGTTCGGTGTGCCCTACGAAGGGGCGGCCGTGAAGGACGTGCTGTATTCGCCGAAGCTGAAGTCCGATCCCATCCACCCGAACGCCGCCGGCTACCGCGTCATGGCGGAAGCCATCGGGAAAGTCCTGCATCAGGCCGGGGCCCTGTGAACGCCCCGGCCCGTTCGCCCGTCGCGCTGATTGTGCTGATCTGCGTCGCCGAGATTTTCTCGATGACCGGCTTCGCCACCTACACGACGCTGATTCCGGTGCTGACGAAGGCCTGGGGCATGAGCAATTCGGAGGCGGGGCTGGTGAGCGGCGTGTATTTCATCGGCTACATGACGGCGGTGCCGGTCCTGGCCAGCCTTACGGACCGCATGGACTCGCGGCGCGTGTACGCCTTCTCCTGCCTGGTGGCGAGCGCGGGCGCCGTGTCCTTCGCCCTGTTCGCGCACGGCATGGCGAGCGCCTCGGCGTGCCAGTTCATGATCGGGTTCGGTCTGGCGGGCACCTACATGCCGGGCCTCAAGGCGCTGACCGATCATCTGGAAGGCACCGCGCAGTCGCGCGGCACGGCATTCTATGTGGCGTTTTTTGGTGGTGGCTCGGCGCTGTCGATACTCGTGAGCGGCGCGCTCGCCGCCCACGCGACGTGGCAGGCGGCTTTCCTGTTCGCCGCGGCCGGGCCGCTGATCGCCGCGCCCCTGGTGCTCTGGGGGATGCCGCACAAGGCGCCGTTGCCGCGGGTGCAGGCCGCGCTGCTCGATTTCCGGCCGGTGCTGCGCGACCGCCGGACGATGCTCTACGTGATCGGCTACTCGGTGCACAACTACGAGCTCTTCGGCCAGCGCTCATGGATGGTCGCCTTCCTCGTCTTCTGCGCGAGCCTGCAGGCGGACGGCGCCGCGCAGCTGGTCGCCGCCGCCACACTGGCGGCGATGATCAATGTGATGGGCCCGGTCGGCAGCATTACCGGCAACGAACTGGCGTTGCGCTATGGACGCACGCGCGTGATCTTCATCGCGATGGCGCTGTCGGGGCTGTTCGCCTGCGGGCTCGGCCTGCTGGCGGGACTACCATTGTGGGTGGTGTTCGCCGTGATGTGCGTGCACTACTTCCTGATGCTCAGCGACTCGGCGGCGCTGACCTCGGGCATGGTGGCGGCCACGCCGCCGCAACTGCGCGGTTCGGCGATGGCGGTCTATTCTTTCGTGGGTTTCGGCGCAGCCTTCCTCGGCCCGGTGGTATTCGGCGTGGTGCTCGACCTCGCCGGCGGTCGTGGCGACCGCATGGCCTGGGTACTCGCTTTCGTCAGCATCGGTATCTTCGGCGTGTTGTCGCCGGTGGCGCGCTTTCTGTACCAGCGCGACGGTCGCCGCGCGGCCTGACGCCGGACTACGTCACCGGGCCGGTGTAGTGCTGCGGCCAGCGCTCGCGGACCGCGTCCGCATCATCCTTGTAGACGTGGCAGGCGTTCAGCTGGTATGGCCGCCGCGTCGAGGGTTTGCCGGCGTTGCGCGCGTCGCGTGCGCGGCCGGTCGCCTGGAACGCGGTCGTGCCGAGCGGCATCAGCAGCTCGACCAGGTGCGTGCAGCCCTTGATGCCGCCGAGCAACTCGAGCGTCTTCTTGCGCCAGCCGGGGCCGATGGTAACGCCCTTGAGCACCTGAAAACTCGGCGTGATCGCGCCGCAGTGCGGGTAAGGGCTTGCGTCGGTGGCAGCGGCGACGTCGTGGATCTTCAGGTCGAGATCGATGGTGAGTCGCAGCCACATGTCGTGCACCGGCTCGCCGGGCGCCCGCGTCTGGCCACCGTTGCGCCGCGAGTGCGATTGGCTCTTCACGTCGGTCAGATGGCCCTCGATGTCCCACAGGCCGTCCGCGCGTTCAAAGCCATGGCAGACGATGGTGCGCGTATGTTTCAGGTCGCGCGGGGCGGGGGTCGGCAGGGGCATGGCGGTCCGTTTCCTATCGGGTGACGAGCGGCAGTTCCGGGATGAGGATGCGCCGCTCTTCGCAGCGCGCGAGTACCGCATGTTTCTGCGCGGGCGTGAGGCGGGCCCAGATCGAGATTTCGTCCAGCGTGCGCCAGCAGCCGCGACACCACCCTGAGCCCGCGTCGATCGCGCAGATCCGGGTGCAGGGCGACGGGACGTCCGCCTGCATCTCAGGCTTGTTTTGCGGCCAGCGCACGGGCAACGCGCGAGGCGGTCGGCCGGCCGAGGTGCGCGCTGATGAAGGCACCGGCGGCGGCGAGTTTGTTCATGTCCACACCCGTGTGGATGCCCAGGCCGTTCAGCATGTAGAGCACGTCTTCGGTGGCCACGTTGCCGGTGGCGCCCTTGGCGTACGGGCAGCCGCCGAGACCCGCGACGGAGCTGTCGAAGGTCGCCACGCCCAGTTCCAGGGCGGCGAGCGTGTTGGCGAGCGCCTGGCCGTAGGTGTCGTGGAAGTGGCCGGCGAGTTTAGTCACCGGCACATACTGCGCAACGTCCTCGATCACCGCGCGCGTCTGGCCCGGCGTGCCGGCGCCGATGGTGTCGGCGATCGTGATCTCGTAGCAGCCCATCGCGTAAAGCGCGCGCGCGATCCGCGTCACCTGCGCCGGCTTGACCGCGCCCTCGTAGGGGCAGCCCAGACAGACGGACACGTCGCCGCGTACGCGCAGGCCCGCCTTCAGCGCGGCCTCGCAGACCTCGGCGAAGCGCGCGAGGCCCTCGTCGATGGTGCAATTGGTGTTCTTCTTCGAGAACGATTCCGTGGCCGCCCCGAACACGACGGCTTCCTCGCAGCCGGCGGCGATGGCGCCCTCGAGGCCCTGCAGATTCGGCACCAGCACGGGATACGACACCCCAGGTTTCCGTTTGATCGCCGCCATGACGTCGGCGTTGTCGGCCATCTGTGGCACCCACTTGGGCGAGACGAAGGCCGTGGCCTCGATCACGCACAGCCCGGCGTCGGCGAGCCGGTCGATGAGTTCGACCTTGATCGCCGTGGGCACCGGCTGCGGTTCGTTCTGGAGGCCGTCGCGGGGGCCGACTTCGACGAGCTTGACGCGGGAGGGGAGGGTCATCGGATGCCGATCGCAGGGGACCTTTATTTTAGCGCGCCCGGCAGGTTGGAGTAGTCGTCCGTCCACGGGCGCGCGTGCGGCGGCGCCGTCAGCGGCAGCCAGCCTTCCTCGTCGATCAGCGGGCGCAGGGACTCGCGGCGCCGCGCCACGGCCACCCACAGCGACTCCATGGCGCCGAAGCGGTCTTCGGGCGGCAGCGTCATGCGCTGTCCCGGCTGCAGGGCGTGTACGCCGGCGTCGGCGGCGAGCGTGGCCAGCACCGGGGCGAGATCGAGGTACTGGTTGCTGATATGGAAAATGATGATGCCGTCGGGCGCGAGCTTGCGCAGATACAGCGCCAGGGCTTCCCGCGTGATCATGTGGACGGGAATGGCGTCGGAACTGAAGGTATCCACCACGATCACGTCGTAGCGGCCATCAGGCTCGGCGGCGAAGGTCAACCGGCCGTCGCCAAGGACGATGCGCGCATCCGGCGCGCAGTCCGCGAGGAAGCTGAAGTAGCGGGTGTCGCGCGCGAACCTGACCACCAGCGGGTCCAGCTCGAAAAAGGTCCAGTCCTGGCCTGGTCGGCGGTAACAGGCAATCGTGCCCGCGCCGAGGCCGATGGCGGCGACGGCGGCCACCGGCCGGCTTTGGAGCACCTGGAACAACTGCCCGACCGGGCTGTCGCGATGGTAGTACGTCGTGGTCTCGCGACGTTTCTCCGGATCGCGGTACTGCGCGCCATGCACCGTGACGCCGTGCATCAGCACGTGCAGTTTGCCGGTGTGCTCCTGCACGACCGCGTGCACGCCGAAGAAGCTGCGCTCGCGCGCGAGCACCGTGTCCGGGCTGTGGACGTAGGGCGCGGCCAGCAGCACGACGGCCACCATCAGTCCGAAGCGCAGCGGGCGCCGGTGGCAGAGGTAGAGCGCGACCCCCAGGAACTCCAGGTACAGCGCCGTGCCCCAGCCGCCGTACGCGAACGGCCGCAGGTTCAGCGCGGCGAGCGCAGCGTAGGCGGCCGCCAGTCCGAGCGGCCACAGCCAGTCGCCCGCAGCGGCGCGCGCGGCGCCCGCGGGCGGCGGGCGCAGCAGGCAGGCAAGCGCGATGACCAGCGGATACTCGTAAAGCGCATCGAAGGCGAGCGGCGCGACCACTGCGTTGAAGATGCCGCCCAGCGCGCCACCGACCGCCATGCACAGGTAGAACTCGGTCAGCCGGGTCACCGCCGGCCGCGTGCGCGCGAGCTCGCCGTGGCACACCATCGCGCTCACGAAGAACACCGCGAGATGCACCAGCAGCACGGGCAGGTGATTGTTCAGCGTCCACACCAGCGCGAGCAGGATCACGAGCCACGGCTGCAGCCGGAGCATCCAGCGCTGCGGCACCGGCGGCCGTGCCGCAAACACCAGTACAAAGGTAAGCAGGTACAGGAACAACGGGATCAGCCACAGCAGCGGCACCGCTGCGATCTCCGCGCTCGCGTACTGCGTGACACCGAGCAGCAGACTGGACGGCGCGAACGCGAGCACGATCCAGCGCAGGCGCTCGGGCCATACGGACGCGGCGGGCAGGCCAGTGGCCGGTGCGGTCTCGGCGGCGGTTTCGGCGCTGCGCCAGCGCCAGGCCACGGCCGCGCACAGGGCGACGAGCAGCGCCAGCACGGCGCAGCCGGCCGACCACGCGAGGTTCTGGTCCGCGAGCCCGTAGCGGGGTTCGAGCAGGAACGGAAACGCGATCAGCGCGCCGAGGCTGCCGAGGTTGCTGGCCGCGTACAGAAAGTACGGGTCCGCCGCCCGCGCGTGCCGCAGGCGCGAGAACCAGCGCTGCAGCAGCGGCGCGGTGGCCGCCAGCGCGAAGAACGGCAGCCCCAGCGCTGCCGTCAGCAGCGCCAGCAGCGACAGCGCTGGAACGACGTCGCCGCCGCTTCCGGCCTCCGGCGCCAGCCGTATCGGCAACGTGAGCAGTGCCATGCCGGCAAGCACCGCCACATGCACGAGCATCTGGCGGCGGAAGTTACCCGCCCGGGCTAGGGCGTGGGCGTAGCAGTAGCCCGCGAGCAGCAGGACCTGGAAAAACATCGATGCCGTGGTCCACACGGCCGGGGACCCGCCGAAACGCGGCAGGAACTGCTTGGTGATGAGCGGCTGCACCCAGAACAGCAAGCAGGCGCTGACCAGCAGCGTAAGGGCAAAGAGGAGCGTGAGCGCGCGCGCGGCGGCGGGTGAGGTCACAGCGGCTCCGCTGCCGGGGTTGCCGCTGGCGCGGCGGCGCACGCGGACGCCGGCCGGCTATTTCCGTTTTTTGGAAGCAGGAACGGTCCACGCCGGCTGGCGTTTCTCCAGGAACGCCGACAGGCCTTCCTGCGCTTCTTTGGTCGCGCGGACTTTGGCGATGTTCTTCGCGGTGGCGTTGACGATCGCCGGTGTTACTGCCTTGTCGCGCACGTCGCGGATCGCCTGCTTCGCGGCGACTATCGCCGCCGGACCGCCAAGGTAGAGGTCGCCGAGCATTGCGCCGACGCGGGCGCCGAGGTCGGTGTCTTCGCAGATCTCATGCAGCAGTCCGATACGCCAGGCCTCGGCGGCGTCGATCTCCTCGCCGGAGAGGAAGTAGCGGTGCGCCTGGCGCGCGCCGATCGCGCCGACGACGTACGGACTGATCATCGCCGGCAGGATGCCGAGTCGCACTTCGGTCAGCCGGAAATTGGTTTCGCGCGTGCCGATGGCGATGTCGCAGGCGGCCACCAGACCCGTGCCACCGCCGCGCACCGCGCCGCGCACGGCGGCGATGGTCGGTTTCTTCAGTGCGTAGAGCGTCTGGAACATGCCCGCCATCTCGCGCGCGGCGGCCTCGTTCTGCGCGCGGCTGAATTTCGCCGACGCCCGCATGTGGCCGATGTCGGCGCCAGCCGAGAAGTTTTTGCCCACCGCGGTCAGCACGACGGCGCGGACCTGCGGGTTCTTCTCGAGCTTCTTGAGGGCTGCGGTGAGCTGCTGCACCATCGCCGGATCGAAGGCGTTGTGTACTTCGGGGCGATTGAGTGCGACGGTAGCGTTGCCGTCGGCGTCAAGGTTGATGATCACGCGTTCTGTCATGGGAGTGTGCCCGTGGAGGTATGGCCGATTATAGCGGGGCGACATCGGCTTTCCGCCCTCCACCTCGCCCGCGGCGACCGTGGCCCGGTGGTTACATCCGGAACACGCCGAAGCGCGTCGCCACGACGGGGGCCTGGACGGCCGCCGCGAGTCCCGCGGCGAGATGGCGCCGGGTCTCCAGCGGGTCGATGATGCCGTCATCCCACAGTCGCGCGGTCGCGTAAGCGGCGTTCGACTGCCGCTCGTACTGTTCGAGCAGGGGCGCCTTGAAGGCCTGTTCCGCGTCGGCGCTCCACGCCTGGCCGGCACGTTCCAGCGCCTCGCGCCGGACCTGCGCGAGGACGCCCGCGGCCTGTTCGCCGCCCATCACCGCGATGCGCGCGGTTGGCCACGTCCACAGGAAGCGCGGGCCGAACGCGCGCATCGCGGT
>CAZXNF010000055.1:7561-12004 GCA_964641785.1 uncultured Streptomycetaceae bacterium
CCGTCAGCTTGGGCACGTTCGCGCAGGCCACCGCCGTGACCATCTTCGCGCCGTCCTTGGCGATGCCGCCGGTCTCGTATTTCTTCCCCACCATGAAGCCGGCGATGTTCTGCAGGAAGACCAGCGGGATGCCGCGCTGCGCGCACAGTTCGATGAAGTGCGTGCCTTTCAGGGCGGATTCCGAAAACAGGACGCCGTTATTGGCGACGATGCCGACCGGGAAGCCCTCGAGGTGTGCGAAAGCGGTGACCAGCGTCGTGCCGTAGCGCGCCTTGAACTCGTCGAGTTCCGAGCCGTCCACGAGGCGCGCGATGACTTCGCGGATGTCGTAGGGCTGCCGCGGCGAGACCGGCACGATGCCGTACAGCTCCTGCGGGTCCAGCGCGGGCGGGCGCGGCGGCAGCATGGCCAGCGGATTCGCCGGCCGGCGGTTAAGGTGCCGGATCGCGCGCCGTGCGAGCGCCAGCGCATGCGCATCGTCGTCGGCGAGGTGGTCGGCGACGCCGGAGAGCTTGGTGTGCACGTCGCCGCCGCCGAGTTCCTCGGCGGTCACGATTTCACCGGTGGCCGCTTTCACCAGCGGCGGCCCGCCGAGGAAGATCGTGCCCTGGTTCTTGACGATGATCGTCTCGTCCGACAGCGCCGGCACGTAGGCGCCGCCCGCGGTGCACGAGCCCATGACCACCGCGACCTGCGGAATGCCGGCCGCCGACAGGCGGGCCTGCAGGTAGAAGATGCGGCCAAAATGCTCGCGGTCGGGAAACACCTCGTCCTGCGAGGGCAGGTGTGCCCCGCCGGAGTCGACGAGTACCACGCAGGGCAGGTGGTTTTCCCCGGCGATCTCCAGCGCGCGCAGGTGCTTTTTCACGGTCAGCGGGAAATAGGTGCCGCCCTTCACGGTGGCGTCGTTGGCGATGACGACGCAGCGCTGGCCTTCAATGGTGCCGATGCCGGTAATGATGCCCGCCGCCGGCACGGTCTCCGGGTAGACCTGCCATGCGGCGAGCGCGGACAGTTCGAGAAAGGGCGTGCCGGGATCGAGCAGCGCCGCGATGCGCTCGCGCACCGGCAGCTTGCCGCGCGCCGCATGGCGCTCGCGCGCCGCCGCGCCGCCGCCCTCGCGCGCCTCGGCCAGCCGCGCCTGCAGTTCCTCGACGAGGCCGCGCATGCGCGCGGAGGCCGCTTTGAATTCGTCGCTGCCGGTCTTCAATCTGGAGGGATAGGCGGCCATGACCGGATCAGTGCGGCCGGCGGGACAGCTCGGCGTCGTAGGCCGAGCGCGCTGCCGCGCCGAAGCAGGCGAAAACGATGGCGTCGAACGACGGCGCATCGCGCAGCGCGTTCCCGCATTCGCGCACGGCGATGGTCACGGCCTGTTCCAGCGGATAGCCGTAGGCGCCGCAACTGATGGCGGGGAACGCCAGGGTCCGCAGGCCGTGCGCGCGGGCGAGCGCGAGGCTTGCGCGGTAGCAGGACGCCAGCAGTTCGGGCTCGCCGTGCGTACCGCCGTTCCATATCGGGCCGACGGCATGGATGACGTGTTTGGCCGGCAGCCGGTAGCCGCGCGTGATCTTCGCCTGGCCCGTCTGGCAGCCGTGCAGCGTGCGGCACTCGACGAGCAGATCGGGCCCGGCCGCGCGGTGGATGGCGCCGTCCACGCCGCCGCCGCCGAGCAACGAGGGGTTGGCGGCGTTCACGATGGCATCAACGGCGAGCGTCACGATGTCGACCTCGCGGGCTTCGAGGGGCGGCTGCATCGTCGCGGGGGGGCAGTCAGAACGGGCCCTGCGCCAGCCAGCGTTCGAGCTGGTCCAGGCGGTCCACGCCCCAGAAGGGTTCGCCATCGACGATCACGTACGGGGAGCCGAAGACGCCCAGCGCGATCGCCTCCTCGGTTTCCCTGCGCAGCCGTTCCTTCAGCGCCCCGGAGCCGATGGCGGCCAGGATGTCTTCGCGCGCGTAGCCGAGCGTGGCGGCGACCTCCGCCGTGATCTCCGGCGAGGAAATGTCCTTGTCGTCCACGAAGAACGCGCGGTAGAGCGCGAGGGCGAGTTGCTTCGCCGCTGCGGTATCCTGCTCCGCGGCCCAGTAGAACGCGCGCGACGGCGCCTGCCCGGCAATCGGAAACTTCGAGGGCGGATTGAGCGGAATGCCGTAGTAGCGCGCCGAGCGCTCGATGTCCTTGCGCGCGTAGTCCTTCTTGAGGGGAATCATCGGCAGCGGCTGGCCGCCCGTGACCTTGAACACGGCGCCGAGCAGGATTGGATGCCAGGTTACGTCGCGGCCGTGGCGGCCCGCGAGGGCGCCTATTTTTTCCGCGCCGATGTAACCGTACGGCGAAGAAAAATCGAACCAGAAATCGAGCGGCTGGGACATGCGGTTCTCCTCCATTGATCATCCACCAAATCGCATCAGCGATTGGTGCCATTCTCGCCCTCTCCCTTCGGGAGAGGGTCGGGGTGAGGGAAAGAGTGTTCCAGTGGCCATCATCCCGTCAGCAATGGTCAAGCCCGCGTACCCGCGAGCCGCTTGCGGCGCTTGCACAGCCAGCCGCCGAACAACGCGGCGGGAATCGTGACGACCAGGAACACCGCATGTTCCAGTCCATCGACGCCATTGTCCATCCACCGGCTGAGCAGTTCGCCCGCCGCCAGCGAGCACAGGCCGAACATGAGCGCGACGTTCAGCTCGGTGCGGTTCGCGATGCGCGCGGCGACGTAGCCGCCGAGGACGGTGCAGCCGCCGCCGATCGCCATCATCGCCGCCTTCAGCAGGCCGGATCCGGCGAACAGCTCCGCGCTCTCCTCCATCGTGCCGTCGGCGACGCTCATGGCCACGCCGACCAGCACGCTGAGCAGGATCCCCGCGGCGAAGGTGCCGCCGATATCGACGGCCAGACCGACCAGCACTGCCTTGACGAAGGAGCCCTGACGGTCGCCGCCCGGGTCGGCGACGGGCGCTTTGGGCGGGGCGTAAGGGTCTTCGGTCATCGGCTAAAGTCTTTCCACGGCCAGCGCGGTCGCTTCCCCGCCGCCGATGCACAGGGCAGCGACGCCGCGCTTCAGTCCGTGCTGTTCCAGCGCGGCCAGCAGCGTGACCACGATGCGCGCACCGCTCGCGCCAATCGGATGCCCCAGCGCGCAGGCGCCACCACGCACGTTCACTTTTTCCGCTGGCAGGTTCAGATCGTGCATCGCCGCCATGGTGACGACGGCAAAGGCTTCGTTGATTTCATAAAGATCCACATCCTGTGCCCGCCAGCCGGCCCTGGCGAGCACTTTTTCGATCGCCCCGACGGGCGCCGTCGTGAACCAGGCGGGTTCGTGCGCATGGGTCGCCTGCGCGACGATGCGCGCCAGTGGTTGCAAGCCGCGCTTGGCGGCTTCCGATGCCTTCATGAGCACCAGCGCCGCCGCGCCGTCGGAGATCGAGCTGGAATTGGCCGCCGTCACCGTGCCGTCTTTGCGGAAGGCCGGTTTCAGTTGCGGGATCTTGTCGGGGTTGGCCTTCAACGGCTGTTCGTCGATCGTCACTGTGACCTCACCCTTGTGGCCCTTGATGACGACGGGCACGACCTCCCGCCCGAACGCGCCGCCCTTGATGGCGTCCTGCGCGCGCGTGAGCGAGGTGATGGCGTAGCGGTCCTGCGCCTCGCGCGTGAAACCGTATTTGGTCGCGGTCTCCTCGGCAAATACGCCCATCAGGCGTCCCTTGTCGTACGCGTCCTCGAGGCCGTCGAGGAACAGGTGATCCTTCACTTCGCCGTGGCCGAGCCGCAGGCCGCCGCGCGCCTTGGGCAGGAGATAAGGTGCGTTGGTCATGCTCTCCATGCCGCCGGCCACCATCACGTCGTTGGTACCCGCCGCGATCAGATCGTGGGCGAGCATCACGGCTTTCATACCGGAGCCGCACATTTTATTGATCGTCGTGCAGCCCGTGGCGAGCGGCAGCCCCGCGGCGAGCGCCGCCTGCCGCGCGGGGGCCTGGCCCTGCCCGGCGGACAGCACGTTGCCCATGATCACTTCCTGCACGTCGGCGGGCGCGAGTGCCGCGCGTTCGACGGCGGCCCTGATCGCGGCCGCGCCGAGTTCGGATGCGGTCGCCGCTTTGAAATCGCCCTGGAACGCACCCATGGGCGTTCTGGCCGCGCCGACGATCACGATCGGATCATTCACGGTCGTCTCCTTTCATACGCGCAGCGCGGCCAGCCGCTCCAGGCATTCCAGCGTTTCGGCCTCCAGCGCCGCGACCAGCGCCGTCGCCGGCAGGGCGCGCGACAGCGCCACGGCCTGGCCGCACCACATCGAGACGAAATCCATGTTGCCCGCCTTGGCGGCCGCCGCGCGTAGCGGGCCGGTCAGCAGATTCTGCGCCGGGAACGCAAGCTGGGGCGCGTCCCGCGCGGCCATTTCGCGTACGAACCGGTTGGCGAGGCCGCGCGCG
>CAZXNF010000056.1:0-11764 GCA_964641785.1 uncultured Streptomycetaceae bacterium
CCAACTGTCCGCAGAAGTACAACCCGGCCTGCGGCTATAACCCGTCGCCGGTGCGCATCGAGACGTACACGAAGGCGCAGCGCGGCCGCGCCTGACCACCCACGAGGACCCGTCATGCCCATCAAACGCGGCAATCCGCCCGGACTGAAGAACGTTCGCGGCACCGTCTACAACCACTTCGTGCGGGTGGATGCGCCCAAGAGCCTGATCTTCGTCTCGGGCCAGGTCTCGCGCGATGGCGATGGCAACCAGGTCGGCGTCGGCAGCATGCTGGAACAGACGCGCCAGTGCCTGCGCAACATCGAGAAAAACCTCGCCGCGGCGGGGGCGACCATGGCCGATGTCGTCTGGACGACCGTCTACACGACCGACATCCGTGAGTTCAAGCAGATCCTCGCGGCACGCGAGGAGTTCGTGAAGGACCACCTGCCCACCAGCACCATGGTGGAGGTCAGCCACCTCGCCGATCCGGGGCTGATGGTCGAGATCACGGTGATGGCCGCGATCTGAGCGTCCCGCTCAGTCGAGGCGGATCTTCGCCGCCGCGATCGTCTTCTTCCACTGCTCGTGCTCGCTGCGCATGAACTTCGCGAGCTGTTCGGGCGTGCCTGGCGCCGGCTCCGCGCCCTCGCGCTGGAAACGCTGCGCGATGTCTTTGTCCTGCAGGATGCGCACGACCTCGGCGTTGAACTTGGTCACGATCTCTTTTGGCGTGCCGGCCGGCGCGAACAGGCCGTACCAGGTCACGTACTCGAAGCCCGGCACGCCGGATTCAGCCACCGTCGGAATGTTGGGCGCCGCCGGCGAGCGCTGCGCGCTGCCGACCGCAATGCCCTTCAGTCGGCCGGCCTGCACCTGCGCCAGCACCGACGGCATGCTGTTGAACATCAGCGACACGTGTCCGGCAATCAGGTCGGTCACCGCGGGCGCCGTGCCCTTGTACGGGATGTGCACCATGTCGATACCCGTCATGAACTTGAGCATTTCCACGCCGAGGTGGTTGGGGCTGCCCGCGCCCACCGAGGCGTAGTTGATCTGCCCCGGCTTGGACTTGGCCAGCTTGACCAGTTCGCGCACGTTGTTCGCCGGCACCGACGGGTGCAGCACCAGCATCTGCGGATTGATGACCAGCAGATTGACCGGCGTGAGGTCGGTGAACACGTTATACGGAAGCTTCGCGATCAACGCCGGCGCGATCGACATGCTGCCGCCGGTGGCGAACAGGATCGTGTAGCCGTCGGCCGGCGAACGCACGACCATTTCCACGCCGACCACGCCGCCGGCGCCCGGCCGGTTCTCGACCACCACCTGCTGGCCCCAGGCCTCGTTCAGCTTCTGGCCGACCGCACGCGCGACGAGGTCCGTCGGGCCGCCGGGCGGGAAATGCACGACGATGCGGATGGGTTTGGACGGGTACGTTTGAGCCTGTGCGGCCGGCGCAAATGCAGCGGCAAGGCAGAAGCCGAGGGCGTATCGATGCATGTTTCTCTCCTCCTGAAACGCGATTTTTATAGGCGAGAAGTATAGACGATCTCCCGTCGCTGCTTGCCCCGCGAGACTGGCGGTATCATCGTCACCCGACCCGACTCCGGAGAGACTTTCCATGCAGTGGACCTTCGAATTGCTCATGAAGCCGCGCGGTGTACCGCTCACTGAAGGCCCCGTGTGGGACGGCGAACAGCTGCTGTTCACGCACATCCACGCCAATGCGATCCTGCAGTACGCGCCCGAGACGGACGAGATCACTGAAGCGCGCACCGGCACCAACCGCACCAACGGCCTCGCCTTCGACGCGCACGGCAAACTCTACGGCTGCTGTTCCGGCGGGCGTTCCGTGGTGCGCTTCGATCCCGACGGCAAGAACACCGTCATCGCCGACCGCGTGGACGGCAAAAAGCTCAATACCCCCAACGACCTGGCCATCGACCGCAAGGGCCGCATCTGGTTCACCAACCCGGTGAACGACGGCAACTGGGACAAGGGCTCGACGATGGAAGTCGACCACCAGTCGGTCTACCGCCTCGACCCGCGGGCTGACGGCACCTACACCATCACACGCGTGACCTTCGACACCACGCAGCCCAACGGCATCCTCGTCTCGCAGGACCAGTCCACGCTGTACGTGGCCGAAAGCGGCTACACGAAAGGCATCCCGCGCGAGCTGCGCGCCTACCCGATCGGGGAGGACGGCAGCCTCGGCACCTTCACCACGCTCTTTACCTGGGGCGAGGACGCCAAAGGCGTGCATCGCGGCATCGACGGCATGTGCCTCGACCGCGACGGCAACATCGTCGCCACCGCCGGCTGGGAAGTGGCGGGCGCGGGCCCGATGATCTATGTGTTCTCGCCGACCGGCCGCGTGCTGGAAACGCATCCCGTGCCGGCGATCCGCCCGACCAACTGCTGCTTCGGCGGTCCGGACCTGAGCACGCTGTTCGTCACCACCACGCAGGGCCATCTCTTCCGGGCGGAGACCCAACGTGTGGGCTGGGCAATGTATCCCTAGCGCGCAACGCCACGCGCGCAGGTGACCTTCAGCCCGGCAGCCATCCCAGTGCCTCGAACCGCAGGCACAGCTCGCGACAGACCCAGGCGTCCGTGGCCGCGTACGTGATCTGCGCCGCGCTGAGCTCTCGTGCGGCCCAGTTTGAGGTGCGGGCTCCTTTCGGAATCCGGATGCCCATGACGATGCCGGCGAGGTTGCGGACGCCGGTCTGCGCGAGATCGTGCTGTCGCGCGATACGCCCCAGATCGAGCATGTTCTGCTCCGCAAACGGGAACACCTGCTGCAGCGGCCGCAGATCGTCCGCCAGTCCCACGCCCGCCTTCACGACCTGCGGGTCGCCGAGCAGCGTGATGAGCACGGCATGCACCGCCGCGTCGCGCAGCGGAAACAGGTAGACCGCGCGGGCCGTGGCCACCTGCGCCAGGCAGGGCAGATGCATCTCGCCTTTGCGAAAGGCGGGCCGTGTCTCCGTATCAAAGCCGACGACGCCAGCCTCGGCGCAGTCCACGCGCGCCCGGTCCAGGTCCTCGGCGGTCCGCACGAGGCAAACCTCGCCCTCGTAGCGCTGTATCGTCAGCGCCGCCAGTGCCTCGCGCGAGATCGCGCGGGCAAGACAGCCCGATGCCGCGCTTGCGGCGTGCGAGACCGCGTTCAGCGGAGCTCGCGATGCACGAACGCGATGATTTTTTCGATCGCTTCGACCGCCTGCGACGAGGTGGGGTCGTTGGTGATAAAGGCCTCGCCCACGCCTTTGAAGAAGTGCAGGTCCAGACGGCCGCCGGCCTTGCCGTAAACGGCGACGAAACGGTCGAGCAGAGGGCGCGGATGCGCGTCGTCGTCGGTACCCTGCAGGTACAGCACCGGCGGCACGGGTGTCTTCTCGCCGCGCTCGAGCGCACGCAAGGGATTGCCCTCAGCCATGGCCGCGGCGTCGGACCAGTATTTGTCGTGGCAGGCAATCCACTCCGCCGCCTGCTTCTTCAGCTTGTCGCTGCCGCCCGCCAGCTTTTCCTGCGCGTACTCGTAGCGCCCGAGCGGGTCTATGACCGGCCAGCACAGCACGACGCACTGCACGGAGGCGTCCGCGGCGCCCGTACCCGGCACCACCGAGTAGCGCGGGTCCGCCGGCCGCAGCGCGGCCAGCATGGCCTGGTGGCCGCCGCTCGACACGCCGAGGATGCCGACGCGGTCGGCGCGGGCATACCAGCCGGCCGCTTGCGCCTTGCACCAGCGCACCGCGTAGTTCACGTCGGCCAGCGAGGCCGGATAGCCGGCGTCCGGCGGCATGCGGAAATCGAGCGCCACCACCACCACCCCGCTTTTCGCCAGCGGCTCACAGGTGCCGGCGTCAGCCATGCGGTCCTTCTTGCACCAGGCGCCGCCATGCAAGTCGATGACGATGGGAAACGGCCCCGGCCCCTGCGGGCGGTAAATGCGGGCCAGGAGCGGCTTGTCGCCGTGCCGCAGGTATTCGACGTCGGCGACGTCGATGTCGTGACGCGAGAGTACGGCGGTGTTCATGGCGGGCTCCTCCGGGTGGGGGCTGTTATTTCGCTTTCCGGGCATTGTAGGCAAGGACGAACTGGTCCAGCCGCGGCGTGTAGACGATGTCCTTGGGCGAAGCGATGGAGAACGAATAGAAGTACAGGGGTATTACCGGCGTGTCATCGGCGACGATCTCCGTCGCGCGCACCAGCAGATCGCGGCGCTTGGCGTCGTCCAGCGTCAGGAAAGCGGTATTCACGAGTTCGTCCACCTGCGGGTTCGAGTAGCGGCCGCGGTTGTTCACGCCCTTGCCGTTCGCGATGTCGTAAGTCACGACCACCGAGTTGAGCGCCGTCGCCATCTCGGCGATCGCGCCCGAGCTGATCATCCACAGGCTGAACTCCCGCTTGGTGATGCGGGGAAAATACACCGCCCACGGCAGCGCCTCCACCTTCGTCGTCACGCCGATCTTGGTCCACATCTGCGCGATCGCCTGGATGATCTTGCTGTCGTTCGTCAGGCGGTCGTTGGGCCCGTGCAGCGTCATGGTGATGCCGTTCGGGTAGCCGGCCTCGGCCAGCAGGGCCTTCGCTTTCGCCGGGTCGTACGGATGCGGCTTCACCTTGTCGGAAGTGCCGAACAGCCCGTCGAGCAGCAACTGGCCCGCCGGCAGCGTCGTGCCCGCCATGATCTTGTCGCAGATCGCCTTGCGGTCGATGCCGTAGGACAGCGCCTGGCGCACGCGCTTGTCCAGCAGCGGGTTGGTCTTGGCGCCCGGCGCCGGATTGTTGGCGCTGACGAAGGGCGTGGGATCGCGGCCGAGGTCCAGGCCGAGGTACACCGGCAGCGCGGGACGGCTCTGCACGATGGTGAAGTTCGCGCCCTTCACGCGCTGCACGAGGTCGGGCGGCACGTTCTCGATCAGATCGACGTCGCGCGCCATCAGCGCCGACACGCGCGCGCCCTCGTTGCTGATCATGCGCAGCGTGACCTTGCTCCAGTCGGCCTTGCGGCCCCAGTAGTTCTCGTTGCGCGTCATGATGATGCGGTCGCCGGACAGGAAGGCGCCGAACACGAAGGGCCCGGTGCCCACCATCGCCTTGCCGCTGTTGAACTCCACCGTGCTCGCGTTCCTGTAGTCCGAGGAGATGATCACGATCTCCGGCATCATGGTCGGCAGCAGTGGGTCGGGATACTTGGTCTCGATGCGGACCTTGAGCGGATCGATCGCCGTTACCTGCTTGATCGAGCGGGTGAACAGGCCGAGCGGCGCCGGCGAGTTGGGCACGGCGGGCGCGCGCTCGAAGGAGGCGATCACGTCATCCGCCGTGAAGGCCGATCCGTCGGAGAACTTCACGTTCGGGCGCAGCGTGAACTCCCACACCGTATCGCTGGTGCGGCGCCAGGACGTGGCCAGCGCGGGCACCGGCTTGAGGTTTTCGTCGAAGGCCACCAGCGCCTCGAAGAAGTGCCGCGCTACCGCCTTGATCGGCGAATTGTTCGCGAAGTGCGGATCGACCGTGGTAATCGGCGCGCTCAAACCGATCGTCAGATCCTGGGCGCGGGTGGGCAGCGCGGCCGCCAACAGCAGCCCCGCCAACATAAAAGCCAACGGCAAACGATGCATCATGGTGTTCTCCCTGTTTCTGAAAGTGGTGGGGGCGCTACAGCGCCGGCCGGAACGTCGGCAGCGGATAGCGCGCAGCCTCGGGCATGGGCACCAGTTCGACGGCCATGCCGCTTGAAACCGCCGCCACATCGGTGGTGGCCACCCGCGCCATCATCGCCACGCCGTCGGCCAGCGCGATTTCGGCGAGGATGGTCGGCGCCTCCTCCGCGAACGGCGGCGTGACGTGCTTGTACACGCGGGCGAAGGACACGATCTTCCCGCGCCCATTGCTGCGCTTCCATTCAAGCTTGTCCGACCAGCACTGCGGGCACAGTTCGCGCGGGAAGAAGATCACGGCCTTGCAGTCGCCGCAATGCTGGAGCATCAGCTCGCCGCGCTTCCAGCCTTCGAGCAGCGGCGCGTTGGTGATCGTGGGGCGTGTCTGGGGATATTCGGGGGTTGTCATATTGGCTACGCTTTTTCCACGATGAGGGCGGAGCTGGAAAGCCCGTGCCCATACGAAATCATGCCGAAGCCCGACACGATGCCGCGCTGCGCGTTCTTCACCTGACGGTGGCCGCCCTCACCGCGCAACTGCCGCGTCGCCTCCACCAGCCCGATGATGCCCGCGGAGCCGCCAGCCTGGCCGCAGGACAACTGCCCGCCGCCGGTATTGAGCGGAAAGCTGCCATCGTGCGTGAGCCGGTGTTGGTCGAAGAAGGCGCCAACCTCGCCTTTCTTGCAGAAACCAAGGTCCTCGATCTGGATCGCCGCCATGATCGGGAAGTCGTCGTAGAGCTGCATGAAGCTCATGTCTTTGTGCGCGTAGCCGGCCTCGTTGAACAGTTTGTCGCGGAAGACTTCCCAGCCGCCGCGCACGGGCGCGACCTCCCCGACCGGATGGTTGTGGTGGTCGGCGGCACTCAGCACTCGCACGCCCTTCCCCTTGGGTACCCGGTCGAGCGGGCCGATGACCAGTGCTTCGGCGCCCGAACACGGCATCACGCAGTCGTAGAGCCGCAGTGGCTCCGCGATCAGCGGCGCGTTCAGATAGTCGTCCAGCGACAACGGGCCGCGCAGCAGCGCGGCGTCGTTCAACTGCGCGTTCAGCCGCTGATCCACGGCGACGCGCCCGAACTGCTCGCGCGTCGTCCCGTACAGTTCCATGTGCTTGCGCTGGATGATGCCGAACAGGCCCGGCGGGCCGCCGTAGCCGTGCGGCACCAGGTAATCCTGGATCGCCATCGTGAACTGCGCGATGCGGCGCTTGAATGCCGCCACGTCCTGCGCGCCGCCGCCGACGCACAGTACATACTTCGCCTGCCCGCTCTCGACCGCGCGCACCGCATTGGCCACCGAAATCAGCGCGCCGGCACCGGCGTGAGTGGCTTTGTAGGCGAACGAAACGCTCAGGCCGAAGTACTCCGCGGTCGTCACGGCGGTGTCCGAACCAAGATTGACGGCATCCACCGTGATCCCGTCAATGTCCTGCTTGGAGATCCCGGCGCTTTTGATTGCCGCGCGCGCGGCTTCACCCAGGTAACCGAAGATGGTCTTGCTCGGCTTCTTCTCGTAAGCCGCACTGCCGTAGCCGATGATACCGACGTTCTTGGAAAGCATGGGGTTCCTTGTTGCCGTTGATCAGTGCCAGGCGTTGGCGGCCCGGTCGTAGACTTGGCGCTTGCCGGCGTCCTTCACCAGTTCGTGCTTGGCGATCTTGCCGGAGGTCGTGCGGGGAAACTCGGCGATGTACTCGATGTAGCGCGGCACCTTGAAGGCAGCGAGGCCCGCTTCGCAATGGGAAATCACCTGCGCGGGTGTTACCTGCTCGGGCGTAAACCCGGGCTGCAGCGCGACGACCAGCTTCACCTCCTCGCCGCGCTTGTCGTCGGGGACGGGCACCGCGGCGGTTTCGAGCACGCCGGGGATGCTGGCCGCCACCGACTCAATCTCGCGCGCGGCGATGTTCTCGCCGCTGCGGCGAATCGACTCCTTGATGCGGCCCTCGATGTAGAAATAGCCCTGTTCGTCCTGCCGGAACAGGTCGCCGGTGCGGAACCACTCGCCGGAGAAGGCGCTCCACGTCGCCTCCGGCTTGTTGTAGTAGCCCTTGAGGATGCCGCGACCGCGCACCCAAAGTTCCCCCGTCTTGCCCTGCGGCACGTCCTGCCCATCGACGCCGACAATGCGGCAGTCGCGGTACGGCGCCGGCAGCCCACAGGATCCCGAACCGACGGTGTGGGTGTCCGCGATCGGCATATACAAGGTGGAACCGATCTCCGTCATGCCGTACAGCTCGCGCACCGGCGCGTGGAACTTCTCCTCGGCGCCGCGCTGCAGGTCCTTGCTCAGACCCCCGCTGGAGATCCAGGCGAACTTGACCTTGCCGATCTCCGGGTGCGGCTCGAGCTTGGCGACCGCGTCGGTCACCGAGAAGAAATCGATCTGGTGGTCGATCAGGCGCTGCTGCAGTTGCGACAGACTGAAACGCTGCGAGATGCAGGCAACGGATCCGATGTAGAGCGCGATCAGGAAACGCCACTTGCCGCCCATATAGGACAGCGGCCGGTCGATCATGAGGCGCTGAGGGTAAGGCCCCTGATGCGCGCGGACCCAGCCGAGCACCAGCCAGTAATCCTGGGTCAGCATGCAGCCTTTGGGGAAGCCGGTGGTGCCGGAGGTGTACTGAATGCTCACCAGCGTGTCCGCATTCGGTGCAGGCACCACGGGCGGCGTATCGGACGCGGCATCGACGGTCTTCTGCCAGCCCGGATGCTGCGCATCGCCCTTGCCGTGGATAACGAGCTGCGCGGGCGGAATGATCGCTTTGCCGTCCGCGATACCGGTAAACACCGGCAGCGTCGATTCGTCGATCACCAGAAAGGTCGAATCGCTGTCGCGCAGCACGTACTCGAGCTCGCGGCTCGTGTACTGCATGTTCACCGGGACCATCACGGCGCCGAGGCGCGCGAGCGCGATCCAGGTGATGCAGTACGCCGGCACGTTGGGCAGCATGACGGACACGTGCGTGCCGGGTCGGACGCCGAGGGCGTACAGGGCGTTAGCGCATTTCAGCGTGTCGCGGGCAAACCCGGCAAACGAAATCGTCGTGCGGTCTTCGTCGATGGAGACCCACAACGGCGCGGCGCCGAAGCGCTGCGCGGCGGCGTCCACGAGCGCGGGCAGGCTCTCGTACGGCACCGGCGGGTCGAGTCGGTTCACGCGGGATTCACTGACGACGGGCGGCGGATTGTCCATGGTGCGCTATTCAATACGGTGGAAATGCAGGCGTCGCCGTCGGAGCGAATAACGGCCCGGGGGGTGCAGCGATTCTAGGCGAAACCCCTGCGGGGTCGCCATATCGACGGTCGCCCCGGAATTCGGTTTCCGAATGACGCTATGCGGAATGTGTCGGAAAATGAACCATGGTATATCGATGTGTGTGCCTGTACGCGCGGAACATTGATTGCGCGACGCATACAGGAGCGGCGCCCTCGCGGGGGACCAGAACCGGTTCACACTGCGGCAGATGGGGCCAGTGCACCCCTACCAGCCGAGGCGAGAAACACAGTTGAGCGGCCGTGCGCTTACGGTCGCGGGCGAACCATAACCGAGGAATCCACAGTGGCCACACGCACACTCAGCGCAATCCTTCTCCTTGCCCTCGCCGCCTTTTCCGCCACCGTGCCAGCGCCAGCCCTGGCCCAGGTCTGGGAACCCCGCAAGAACGTCGAAATCGTCGTCGGCGCCGATCCCGGCGGCGCGCTCGATTTCACCGCGCGCCTGATGCAGGGCATCTGGAAGGAACAGAAGCTCGTCGATGGCGTGGTGCTCAACCGGGCCGGTGCGGGCAACGCCATCGCCTGGACCTACCTCAACACCCATCCCGGCGACGCGAACTACATCGCCATCGCCACGCCGAACCTGTTCACCAATCAGATCCTCGGCATCAGTCCGATGTCGTACAAGGACGTGACGCCGCTCGGCGTGATGCTGACCGAATACATTGTGGTGCTGGTGCGGCCCGATTCGCCGTACAAGTCCATGAAGGACATCGTCGCGCCCCTGCGCAAGGATCCCGGCGCGCTGGGCATCGGCATGTCGCCCGGCGTGGGCAGCCCGGCCTACACGGCCGCCGCCATCGCCCTCGGCGCGGCGGGCGTGGACGCGAAAAACATGCGGCTGGTTGTTTACAAGGCCGCGAGCCAGGTGATCACGGCACTGCTCAGCAACGACATCGACGTGGCTTTCGTCGCCGCGCCCAACGCCCCGCCCATGCTGTCCGCCAAACGGGTCCACGCCGTCGGCATTTCCTCGCCCACGCGCGTGAGCGGCGAGTTGTCCGGCGTGGCGACGTTCCGCGAACAGGGCATCGACGCCGTCTACGAAAATTGGCGCGGCTTCATCGGTCCCAGGGACCTCAAGCCCGAACAGATCGCGTACTGGGAAAAGGCCATCCAGCAGGCCACGAAGACCGCCGAGTGGCAGAAGGCGCTCGAGAAGAACGGCTGGGGCAGTCGCTATCTCACCAGCGCTGAGGCAAGGAAGTTCTGGGACGAACAGTACGAAAAATACAAAGCCACCTACACCGCGGTCGGCGCCGCCAAATAGCCAGACGAAAGGTATACCCATGGCCCTCGCATTGACGACGGATCTCGGCAAGTTCGTGGCGGGAGTGCGCTACCGGGACATCCCGAAAGAAGCGTTCACCACGATCCACATGGCGTTCGCCGACACCATCGGCTGCGGCATTGCCGGCGGCGGCGACCCCGCGCCGCAACTCCTGGCCACCATGCTCTCTCCCGCGGGCGGCGAAGCCGCGATCCTCGGCACCGATCGCCGCACCACCGCGCGCGACGCCGCCTGGATCAATGGCACCGCCATGCACGCGCTCGACTATGACGACGTCGCGCAGCGCGGCGGCCATCCCAGCGCCGTGCTGGTGCCGGCGATCCTCGCCGAGGCCGAGGCGCTCGGCGCGAGCGGCGAACAGATGATGCTCGCGTATGCCGCCGGTTTCGAGGTGCTGGCGGAACTCGCGCGCCGTGATGCCGATTCCCATCACGACAAGGGCTGGCATCCCACCAGCGTATTCGGCGCGATGAGTGCCGCTGCGGCCTGCGCCTCGCTGCGCAAGCTCGACGCGCGGCAGGCGGCGATGGCGATCGGCATCGCCGCATCGCAAAGCTCCGGTCTGGTGTCGAACTTCGGCTCCATGACCAAGCCGTTTCACGCGGGGCTCGCGGCGCATGCGGGCATCGTGTCCGCCCGCCTCGCCGCCCTCGGTTTCACCTCCGCGCCCGACGCGGTCGAGCATGAGCCCGGCCTGCTCACGGCCGTCTCCCCCACCGGCCGCATGGACCTCGACTCGCCGCTACGTGCCGGCGTTGAATGGCAGATCTGCGGCAGCAACCGCATCGGCATCAAGAAATACCCGGCCTGCTACTGCGTGCACCGCTCGCTCGACGGCGTGCTGGACCTGCTGCAGAAGACACCAGTCGCTCCCGACGATGTAAAGCACGTCAGCGTCAGCTACAGCCCGCGCAACGTTACCATCCTGCGCAATCACCACCCGCAGACCGGCCTGGAAGCCAAGTTCAGCATCGAGTTCGCGATCGCCGCCGCGCTGCTGGTGCAGCGCGCGGGCCTGGCTGAATTAAGCGACCGGTTCGTGCAGCGCGCCGATGTGCAGGCGCTGATG
The DNA here is from genome assembly GCA_964641785.1 of uncultured Streptomycetaceae bacterium. Classification (GTDB taxonomy): domain Bacteria; phylum Pseudomonadota; class Gammaproteobacteria; order Burkholderiales; family SG8-41; genus CAZXNF01. The sequence continues at coordinate 11,302 of CAZXNF010000056.1, forward strand.
AAGCGTGTCACCGCCACAGCGGACACCCGCCTGCACCCGACGCGGCCCGGCTATTCGGTCTGCGATCAGGTCGTGATCGAACTGCGCGACGGCCGCACGCTCGACACCGGTCCCATCAGCCAGATTCGGGGCGACGCGGACGCACCGCTGAAACCCGAACAACTCTGGGCCAAGTTCGAGGACTGCCTGCGCGTGGGGCCCCCGTGGCTCTCTGCGCGCCCTCTGTTCGATGCACTCATGACGCTGCAACAGGTGCCGCAGGCGCGGGACCTCGTGGAGCTGCTGACGCCGGCCGCCGCGCGGCCACGCCCGTCCGCGGTCAAGAAAACCGGCTGAGCGCTACTACTTCGCGCTCGCCCCCGAGACCTTCACGATCTCGCGGATCTGCTGCGTCTGCTCCCGGCGGAAGACATCCAGTTCGGCGCGCGTGCTGCCGACGATGTCGATCCCCAGCCCCTTCAGC
>CAZXNF010000057.1:0-1706 GCA_964641785.1 uncultured Streptomycetaceae bacterium
GTATTCCTCCAGCGATTCGCCCTTGACGGCGAACACCGGAATGCCGCGCGCGGCGATGGCTGCGGCGGCGTGGTCCTGGGTCGAGAAGATGTTGCACGAAGCCCAGCGGATGTCGGCGCCGAGTGCTGCCAGCGTCTCGATCAGCACGGCCGTCTGGATCGTCATGTGCAGCGAGCCGGCGATGCGCGCGCCCTTCAACGGCTGCTCAGTCTTGAATTCCTCGCGCACGGCCATGAGACCCGGCATTTCGGTCTCGGCGATGGCGATTTCCTTGCGCCCGAACTCGGCTTGGCCGATGTCGGCGACGTGGTGGTCCTTGCTGGAGGTCTTGATTACGGCGCTCATCACGCGCTCCTTTCCATGGTTCAGAAAAAAGTTCGTGAGCGCCGTTGCAGCCCGCGATGGTGATCGCAGGGCCCCGAGCCTGGCCGGTTACCTTGGCGGTGAACCGGTCGCAACGCTCCTCGGAGCAAGAGGGGCAGGATTGTAGCCGAGCCGCGCGGTATTGTCAGGCCCCGCCGGGTCACCGGGGGGTAGAAAACCCGGTGTGCTTCAGCATGCGCTGCACGTCGACGCCCGCGTTGATGACTTTCAGCCTGACTTCTGGATGGGCGTTCCGCCAGACGCGAAAAACCTCGTCTGCGAAACCCTGTTCGATCGTGGCAACCTCGCGGAAATCAAGCACGACCTCAGAGAAGCTGTCGAGCCCGGCCATCAGCCGGCGACCTTGCGAGCGCGAGACGAGAGCGCCGTCAACCTCGTTCATCAAACGCATGCCGATCTCGGTTCGATTGAACTGAATGTCTGGCTGAGGGCAGAACTCGTCGAAGACCTGGCGCAAGGTCAGTGTCGGATTGCGCTTGATCGAGAAGGTAACGACCGTGCCGGGTTGGTCGGGGCGATTCGGAAATTGCAGCAGCTCCGGCGGGCGACCGATCATGAAGGACACGCCGAGACCGTTCGTTTCGATGCGGAACCAGTCGCAGACTTTCGAGGAAAAGAAAATACCCTGCCCGGTGTGATGGGCGGGATCCGTCGTGCGCTTGCCTTTACAGATTTCGACCAGCGCTTCCCGCGGACCGGTGAGCGCAAGACCCGTCGCCAGTCGCTGGAACAGGCCGACGCCGGTGTCGATGACGCGCAGGATAAACTCGCTCGGTTTGACGTCGCCCAGAACTTCAACGGAAGACGCGCCGGAATGATCGCGCGCGTTGTTCAGCATTTCGGTGGCGACGTAGTGCGCGACGGCAATGGCGTCGCCATTGATCGCTCGCGCTTCCAGCCAAGGCCGGATCGAGTCTGTCCAGACTCGGTCTTCCTCGAACGGCAGGCTGACGCTGGCGATCGTGTCCATCTCGCATTCAGTGTAACGCAGGCCCCCTCAAGCAAAGGGGCCGCGATGGCGGCCCCTTTGCTTTCAAAACCGGCAAGTGTCGAGCCTATTGGGCGTCCGATTTCAGGGCTTCCACCTTGTCGGTGTGCTCCCAGGTGAACTCCGGCTCGTCGCGGCCAAAGTGTCCGTGGGCGGCGGTCTTGAAGTAGATCGGCCGCAGCAGATCGAGCGCCTGGATGATGCCTTTCGGCCGCAGGTCGAAGTGCTTTTCCACCAGCTTGCCGATCTTCTCGTCGGCGATCTTGCCGGTGCCGAACGTATCCACCAGCACGCTGACGGGCTTGGCCACGCCGATGGCGTAGGCCACCTGCAC
>CAZXNF010000057.1:1716-11730 GCA_964641785.1 uncultured Streptomycetaceae bacterium
AACGGTCCACTTTAGACGGGTCCTTACCCGAAAACGCGCCGCCGCCGTGGCGGGAATAGCCGCCGTAGCTGTCGACGATGATCTTGCGGCCGGTCAGACCGGTGTCGCCCAGCGGGCCGCCGATGACGAAGCGGCCAGTCGGGTTGATCAGGTATTTGGTGTCGTTCTTCAGCAGGTTCTTGGGGATCACCGGCTTCACGATCTCCTCGATCACCGCTTCCTTGATCTGTTCCTGCGAGACGTCAGGATGGTGTTGGGTCGAGATGACCACGGTGTCGATGTCGACCGGCTTGCCGTCCACGTAGCGGACGGTGACCTGCGACTTAGCGTCCGGGCGCAGCCACTTGAGGCGGCCGTCCTTGCGCAGTTCCGAGTGGCGCTCCATCAGGCGGTGCGCGTAGTAGATGGGCAGCGGCATGAGCTGCGGCGTTTCGTCGCAGGCGTAGCCGTACATCAGGCCCTGGTCGCCGGCGCCCTGGTCGAGGTCGAGGCCCTTGCCTTCGTCCACGCCCTGCGCGATGTCCACCGACTGCGCGTCGTAGGCGGTCAGCACGGCGCACGAGCGGTAGTCGAAGCCCAGCGAGGAGTCGTCGTAGCCGATGCGCTTGATGACGTCGCGGGCGAGCTCGCCGTAATTGACGGCGCCCTTGTCCATTTTGTAGGTGATCTGGCCGGCCATCACGACCAGACCGGTGGCGACCAGCGTTTCGGCGGCGACCCGGCCGTACTTGTCCTTGGCTAGAATCGCATCCAGGACCGCATCGGAAATCTGGTCGGCAATCTTGTCCGGATGGCCTTCGGACACGGACTCTGAGGTAAACAGGAATTCGCTCATGGGGGGCGCTTTTCTGGGGTTATACGGAGTGAGGGGTCGTCGGAAAAGGCGCGGATTCTAACAGATTACCCCCGGGTTTCAGAAACCGGCGTCATCGTCCGTTCGGTGCAATCGGCTGTATTCACATAAGAATATTTACCCTCGCATGCTTGCCCGGCTCGCCGTCGCGCTCCTCTGGTGCCTGCACTGGCTACCGCTATGGCTGCTCGCGCCCCTCGGCCAGGCCGCGGGCCTCGCGTTCTACGCCATCGGCCGGGCGCGCCGCCGGGTGGTGATGATCAACCTGCGGCTCTGTTTCCCGGAACTGGACGAACGGGCGAGGGGGCAACTCGCCCGCGCGCATTTCCGCGCGGCCGGCCGTGCGGCATTGGAGCACGTCATCCTGTTCTGGGGCTCGCGCGGGCGGATCCTGAAGCTGGTGCGGATCGAAGGGCTCGAGCACTGGCAGGCCGTGCGCAACGAGCCGGTGATCTGGCTGTGCCCGCACTTCATCGGCCTCGACATGGGCGGCAGCCGCATCATCGCCGAATTCGGCGGCGCGTCGATGTACAGCAAGCAGAAGAGCGAAGTCTTCGACCGCCTGATCCTGCACGGCCGCACGCGCTTCGGCAATTCGACACTGCTGTCGCGCCAGGACGGCGTGCGCGGCATTGCGCGCGCGCTGAAACAGCGTATTCCCTTCTACTACCTGCCTGACATGGACTTCGGCAGCCGCGACGCGGTGTTCGTGCCCTTCTTCGGCGTGCCGGCCGCGACGATCACCGGCCTGTCGCGGCTCGCGCAGCTGGGCAAGGCGAAGGTGGTGCCGGCGATCACGCGGCAACTGCCGGGCGCGCAGGGCTACGTGCTGCAGTTCTATCCGGCTTGGGAGAACTTCCCGACCGCCGACCTTGCGGCCGACGCCCGGCGCCTCAACGCCTTCATCGAGGACCGCGTGCGCGAACTGCCCGGTCAGTACTACTGGCTGCACCGGCGCTTCAAGACCCGCCCGCCCGGCGAAGCTGTAAGCCCGTATGACGCGTGAAGGCGCCCACCGGCGGACGGTGGTGATCGCACCGCTGGCGCCGGCGCAGGCGGAGGACGTCGTCGCGCTGGCCGGCAAGGTCTGGCGCGCGCATTACCCCGGTATCATCCCGCTGCGCCAGATCGAGTACATGCTGGCGCAGCGCTACCGGCCCGCCGCCATCCGCAGGGACCTGTTGCGCGAGGATGCGTGGTGGGATGTGCTGACCGAAGGGGACGTGCCGATCGCGTTCGCAAACTACGTTCTGACCGGGGTGCGGGGGGAAATGAAGCTCGACAAGCTGTACGTGGATCCCGCCCGCCAGCGGACGGGGCTGGGCGGGTGCCTGCTGGCGCATGTGGCCGAGGCAGCGCGGCGCCGCGGCTGCACGCGGCTCATGCTTGCGGTCAACAAGCGCAACGGCAAGGCGATCGCCGCCTATCGCAAGCACGGTTTCGCAATCGAAGCGGCCGTCGTGAAAGCTATTGGCAAGGGCTTCGTGATGGACGACTACGTGATGGTGCGCAATGTTTGAGGATCCAGGACAGACGGTCGCGGCGTCATGAAGCTCAAGTTCACCAAGATGCAGGGCCTCGGCAACGACTTCGTCATGCTGGATGGCGTGCGGCAGGCCGTCGCACTGTCCGCGGAACAGGTGCGCCGCATCGCGGATCGTCACTTCGGCGTGGGCTGCGATCAGATCCTGGTAGTGGAGGCCCCGCGCGAGCCGGGTACGGACTTTCATTACCGCATCTTCAATGCCGACGGCGGCGAGGTCGAGCAGTGCGGCAACGGCGCGCGCTGCTTCGTGCGTTTCGTGCGCGACCAGGGGCTGACCGACAAGACGGTGATCCGCGTCAGCATCGCGGGCGGCATCATCGAGCCGCGGCTGGAGCGCGACGGTCGCGTCACGGTGGACATGGGCGTGCCGCGTTTCGAACCCGCCGATATCCCGTTCGTCGCCGTGCGCCGCGAACCGACGTACCGGCTGGAGGTCGAGGGCGTGGCGCGGGAGATCAACGTGCTGTCGATGGGCAATCCGCATGCAGTCCAGTTCGTGCCCGACGTGGCGCGCGCGCCGGTGGTCACCGAAGGGCCGCTGATCGAGTGCCACGCGCGCTTCCCGCAGCGGGTCAATGCGGGGTACGCCCAGGTGCTGGACCGCCGGCACGTCCGGCTGCGTGTCTGGGAGCGCGGCGCGGGTGAAACGCTCGCCTGCGGCACCGGCGCCTGCGCGGCAGCCGTGGCGGGCATCCTGCGCGGCCTGCTCGAAGCGGAGGTCACGATCACTACGCGCGGCGGCGACCTCGGGGTATCATGGCGCGGCGAGGGAACGCCGGTCCTCATGACCGGTCCCGCGGAAACCGTTTTCGAAGGCGAGCTAGAAATAAAAACATGACTCCGGACGCCGTTGCCCGTTACCTGCAGGACCACCCCGAGTTTTTCGACCAGTACGCCGAAATGCTCGCCACCATCACCGTGCCGCACCCACATGGTGGCCGTGCCATTCCGATCTCCGAGCGGCAGATGGTCACGCTCCGCGAGAAGAGCAAGCTGCTCGAGTCCAAGCTCTCCGAGATGATCCAGTATGGCGAGGAAAACGACGCCATCAGCGACAAGCTGCATCGGGCGACGCTGGCGCTGGTCGGCGCCCGCGACATGGAGGCGCTGACGCGCGCGCTGCGCTACGAAATGCGCGAGACCTTCGCGGTGCCGCACACCGCCGTGCGCCTCTGGTACGCGGACGCCGATTCCGCCGTGCCCGAAGCGGCGGCCGTCAGTCCCGAGGTGCGCCAGTTCGCCGAATCGCTGGGCGATGCGCATTGCACCGGCCATTCCGTACTCGATACCGCGGCGTGGTTCGGGGAGGATGCGTCCGGCCTCAAGTCCTTCGCCTACGTGCCCCTGCGCGACGGCGGCCGCACGCTCGGGCTGCTCGCACTGGCGAGCGAGGACGCTCAGCGCTTCTACCCGGAAATGGGCACGCTCTATCTCAAGCGACTGGGTGACATCGTCAGCACCACGCTCGCGCGGCTGCTGATTTGATCGTGACCGCCGGCGCATCGTCCGCACCGGCGCCGGCTCCTGCTTCGGTCCGTCTTCTCGACGGCTACCTCGCGCATCTCGCCACCGAGCGGCGACTGTCGCCGCTGACTGTGGAAAACTACGCGCGCGACATCCGGGCGCTGTTCGCCGCCACCGCCGGCACCGCTCTCCCGGAGCTCCAGATCCATCACCTGCGCCGCGCGATCGCACACCTGCACGGTAAGGGGCTCGACGGGAAAAGCCTGGCCCGCATGTTGTCGGCGTGGCGCGGGTTCTTCCGCTGGCTTGCGCGCGACCATGGCTACACGCATAACCCCTGCGCGGGCTTGCGCGCGCCGAAGACGAAGAAAGCGCTGCCGCACGTGCTGTCGCCGGACGAGGCCGCACGGCTCATGAACCTGCCCGGCGAGGACGCACTCGCCGCGCGCGACAGGGCCATCGTCGAGCTGTTCTATTCCTCCGGCCTGCGGCTGGCCGAGCTGGTGTCGCTGGCGCCGGACGACCTCAACTTTACGGAAGGCACCGTGCGCGTGACCGGCAAGGGGGCCAAGACCCGCGTGGTGCCGGTGGGCCGCCATGCGCGGGAGGCGATCGAAGCCTGGCTGCCGCAGCGCACGCAACTGGCGCAAATCGGCGAAACGGCGCTGTTCCTCAACCGTAACGGCACGCGGCTCGGCGCGCGCCAGGTGCAGGCGCGGCTGAAGACGTGGGCCCTGAAACTGGGCCTGCCGCAGCACGTCCATCCGCACATGCTGCGGCATTCCTTCGCGTCCCACGTGCTGCAGTCCTCGGGCGACCTGCGCGCGGTGCAGGAAATGCTGGGACATGCGAGCATTTCGACGACGCAGGTCTATACCCACCTCGACTTCCTGCATCTGGCGAAGGTGTACGACGCGGCGCATCCCAGGGCGAAGAAGCGAAATTAGCCGCACAGACGCAGAGGACGCAGAGGACGCAGAGCGAACGGCGTCATTTACCCCCAAAACGTCTCGCGTCATTCATGCAATATTTTCGAGTATTTTTATTCTCTGCGTTCTCTGCGTCTCTGCGGCTAATGAAGTTTGATGAATAAATTAATTCTGAAAGCAGGCCGCGAGAAATCGCTCAGGCGCCGCCATCCGTGGGTGTTCTCCGGTGCGGTGCATCGCATCGAGGGCAAGCCGGTGATGGGCGACACGGTTGAAGTGGTCTCCGCGCAGGGCGACTTCCTGGCGGTCGCGGCCTACAGCCCGCAGTCGCAGATCGTGGCGCGGGTGTGGGATTGGAAGCCGCGGGCGATCGACGCCGCGTTCTTCGAGGAACGCATCGCCCGTGCGTGCGCGCTGCGGGCTGCACTGGTGCCGGCGACAGATACGCTACGTCTCGTGCACGGGGAGTCGGACGGCTTGCCCGGGATTATCGTGGACCGCTACGGTGACGTGGTCGTGGTGCAACTCACCAGCGCCGGGGCGGACCGCTGGCGGGGCGCCATTGCCGATGGCCTTGAGACAGTGGCCGCGCCGCGCACGATCCACGAACGATCGGACGCGGAGGCGATGGCGTACGAAGGGCTGGAGCCGCGCAGCCAGCACCTGCGGGGCGAACCGCTGACCGCCGTGAAGATCATCTACGAGCGGGGCGCGGCCTACGAAACGGATATTGCGGGCGGACAGAAGACGGGTTTTTACCTCGACCAGCGCGACAACCGGGCGCTGGTGCGCGAACTGGCTGAAGGCCGCGAGGTGCTCGACTGTTTTGCCTATACCGGCGGGTTTTCCGTGAATGCCCTGCTCGGCGGCGCTACGCACGCGACCGCCGTGGAAAGTTCCGCGCCGGCGCTCGACCGGCTGGAGCGCAACCTGGCGCTGAACGGCCTGAACGCTTACGCACGTGCGGAAGGCGACGCGTTCCAGACGCTGCGGCGGCTGCGCGACGAGGGCCGGCAGTTCGACCTCATCGTGATGGATCCGCCGAAGTTCGCACCGACGGCCGCGAGCGTGCCGCGGGCGGCGCGCGCCTACAAGGACGTGAACCTGCTGGCGTTTAAACTGCTGCGGCCGGGCGGGCTGCTGTTCACGTTCTCGTGCTCGGGCGCGATCGACCGCCTGCTGTTCCAGAAGATCGTGGCCGGCGCGGCGCTGGATGCCGGCGTGACGGCACACTTCGTGCGGCACCTGTCGGCGGGCGCGGACCATCCGGTGGCGCTCGAGTTTCCCGAGGGCGAATACCTCAAAGGCCTGCTCTGTCGCGTCGCCTAGATCCATAACAGGCTCTGGCGGCAGCGCGTGCTGGTAAACACCCGGGTGAGCGGCGCACAATCACCGGCACTCTTACCACCGGCCGCGCCCATGTCGATCCCGATCGTCATCATCATCCTGCTGGCGATCCTGCTCGTCGCGTGGGGCGTGTGCCGATTTGCCGCGCGCGCCGGTGCGGCGCCACTGGCGCCCGCGACCAGGCAGGCCTGGGGCAGCGATTCGGAAGTCCGCCTGCTGCTGCAACGCGGCCAGAAAATCGAAGCCATCAAGCTGCTGGTCGCCGACCGCAGGCTCGGCTTGAAAGAGGCCAAGGATGCGGTCGAGGCCCTGGAGCGCGGCGGGGTATTGCCCGCGCTGGGGGCCGGCGCCACCCTGCGTGTGCTGGCGCCGGCAGCGCTCGCGGAGATCACCACCCTCGCGGCGGCGGGAAAACAGATCGACGCCGTCCGGCGCTACCGTGAGCTGACCAGCGCCGACCTCAAGACATCGAAGGCAGCGGTCGAGGCGCTGCGGGCCACGCGCTAGGCGCGCTTACTCGCGCGGCGGCACCGGGTCGTAGCCGCCCGGGGTCCACGGCCCGCAACGCAGCAGCCGCCAGCCGGCGAGCCAGGTGCCCTTGAAGGCGCCGTGGGTTTGAATCGCCTCCGCCGCGTAGTGCGAACAGCTCGGATGGAAACGGCACTGCCGGCCGAAGAAGGGCGACAGGGTGAGTTGATACAGCCGGATCAGGCCGAGCAGCAGCGTTTTCATGGCAGGCAGGCAGGCACCAGTGTAACGCCTCTGCGGATTTCCATTATTGCAACTGGGTTGCAATAAGAACAGCGGCATGTTTCAATGCCGGCGTTTTCACAACGACCGGGTCGCGCGTCGCGCCCGTGCTCCCAATTCGATGGTCACCGCCAGGCCCATTTCCGCTGAAGCCCTCATCCGCGCGAGCGGCGCCCGTGTCACGCAGCCACGAGTACGGGTCCTTAAGGTCCTGCTGCATTCCGGCCGTGCGTTGAGCCACGCCGAAGTGGAGAAGCAGGTGGGCGCGCACGCAGAGATCGACCGCGTAACACTTTACCGCGTGCTCGAATGGCTGACCGGGCATGGTCTTGCCCACCGTATCGCTGGCGACGACCGCATCTGGCGCTATAACGCCGTCTCCGGCGGTCACGACGAGGAGGGGGAGCATGCGCATTTCGCCTGCGACCGCTGCGGCCGCGTCGTCTGTCTTGACGATCCGCCGCCGGCACCGCGCCTGCGGCTGCCCGCCGGATACTTGCTCCAGCGCATCGAAATGACACTCAAGGGATTGTGCGCGGCGTGTTCGCCGCGATCCGCGCGCTGAGAGCGCTGGAAGACCGGAGTGATGGATCATCGAAGCCACCCTGTTATGGATCATCGGCGCAACCCTCGCTGGCGGCGCGCTGAGCCTGCTCGCGGCCGCGCTGCTGTCCTTTACGCTGCTCGCGGCATGGGTGCCGCGCCTGGTGAGCTATGCGGCCGGTGTGCTGCTGGCGGCGGCCTTTCTGCACCTTTTGCCCGAGGCGTTCAACTCGGAAGCCGCGGGGGAGGGGCTGTTCGCAGTGGTGCTTGCCGGCATCCTGGCGTTCTTCGTGCTGGAAAAGGCTGCGCTGTGGCGGCACCGGCATGCGCCGGAGGCCACTCACGCAGGCCATGCTCACAGCCGGGCCGGCACCCTGATCCTGATCGGCGACGGCGTGCACAACTTCATCGACGGCATCCTGATCGCGGCGGCATTTCTCACGGACCCGGCTGTGGGCGTCAGCACCACGATCGCCATCGTCGCGCACGAGATTCCGCAGGAAGTCGGCGACTTCATGGTGTTGCTGAGTTCGGGCTACACGCGTGCGCGGGCGCTCCTGTTCAATCTGCTGTCCAGTCTGACGGCCGTGGCCGGGGGACTGCTCGGTTACTTCATGTTGGAGCGTGCGGAAGCGGTCCTGCCGTACGCGCTGGCGCTGGCCGCGGCGAGCTTCATCTACATCGCGGTGGCGGATCTTATTCCCGACCTGCATCGCACGATCGACACCCGCGGCGCGCTATGGCAGTTTGTACTGATCGGCCTTGGCGTGGCGACCATCGCGGCAAGTCATTTCTGGCTGCATTGAACTGATTGAAAGGATATCCCATGACCAAGACCACCATCCCCGTCACCATCCTGACCGGCTTTCTCGGCAGCGGCAAGACGACGCTGCTCAACCGCATCCTGACCGAACAGCATGGCGGCCGCATCGCCGTCATCGAAAACGAGTTCGGCGAGGCCGGCATCGACAACGAAATCCTCGTGCAGGAGGGGCAGGAGCAGATCGTGGAGATGAACAACGGCTGCATCTGCTGCACGGTGCGCGGTGATCTCGTGCGTATTCTCGGCAGCCTGTCGGAGAAGAAGCGGAACGGCAGCCTCAAGTTCGACCGGGTGGTGATCGAGACCACCGGGCTCGCCGATCCGGCGCCGGTGGCGCAGACCTTCTTCGTCGACGAAGCCATCGCGCGCGACTACCGGATCGACGCGATCGTGACGGTCGTCGATGCGAAGCACGCGCCGCAACAGCTCGACGAGCACCACGAAGCGCAGGAGCAGGTGGGCTTCGCCGACCGCATCCTGATCTCCAAAACGGACCTGGTCGCGGAGGCCGAAACCACGGCGCTGATGGGGCGCCTGAAGAAGATGAACCCGCGCGCGACGATCAAGCCGGTGCACTTCGGCAAGACTGACATCGGGGACATCCTCGACATCAGGGGGTTCGACCTTAACGCCATCCTCGAGATCGAACCGGAGTTTCTGAAGGATGTGTCGCACGAGCACGACGACGACATCACGTCCTTCGTCTGGCGGGACCCGCGCCCCATGAACAAGGAGAAACTCGAACTGTTTTTCGATTTGCTGATCAGCACCTACGCGACCGATATGCTGCGCTACAAGGGCGTCATCAATATCGAAAACGCGCCCAACCGCATCGTCTTTCAGGGTGTGCACATGCTGCTGGGCTCGGACGCGGGCAAGCCGTGGAAAAAAGGGGAGCCGCGCGAATCCGTGATGGTGTTCATCGGCCGCAAGCTGCCGCGCGTCCTCTTCGAGCAGGGCCTTGCGCTGTGCGTAGCCGGCGTGACGGAAGACCCGGCCTCCGTGCTGGCGCCCGCGTAATGCCGGTACTCGTGAACACCAGCGTCATGGCGCCGTCGATGTCGGAGACGGAACTGCTCCGCATGCCGGCCCGCGACTACATGAATGAAGCACAGTTGGCGTTCTTCTGGCAGTGCCTGAAGTGCATCGAGCACGATCTCCGCCTCAACTCCGAGGTCACCGGCGAGCACCTGCGGGCGGTTGACGTGGCCGCAGACCCCGCGGACCGCGCCACGCAGGAGGAGGAACAGGCAATCGAGCTGCGCTCGCGGGATCGCGAACGCAAGCTGCTGAAGAAGATCGCCCAGGCGCTGGCGCGCGTGGAGGCCGGCACTTACGGCTGGTGTGAAGAGACCGGCGACGCGATCGGGCTGCGCCGGCTGCTGGCGCGGCCGACCGCGACCCTGTGCATCGAAGCGCAGGAACGCCGCGAGAAGATGGAGCGGGTGTATGGCGGCTGACCGGAAGGAATACGCGCAACTCCAGATCGACCGCGCCCACGTCGTATGGGGGCGTGAGCGGCGCTCCGCCGTCGCCATCCATGCGGACGGCATCAATCTGTTCGTGTGTCCGCGCGAGGCCGACGCCGCGCTGGCGGCGGCGGTGGATGCGTTCAGCGCCGCGCACGCCGTCGACTTCGATGAGATCGTGCAGGGCGCGGACGACCTCGCGGGGCGGCTGCGGGTACGGCTGCCGGCGGCACGCGCGTCGCGCGCCGTGGCGGACGACATCGCTGAACTGGCCGCATGGTTTGGCGCGC
>CAZXNF010000058.1:0-11713 GCA_964641785.1 uncultured Streptomycetaceae bacterium
GCCGTCGATGCTGGGCGGCGCTTCGGGCGCGGTGGCCGGTCTGGTTGCCATCACCCCGGCCTGCGGCTTCGTCGGCGCGATGGGTGCGATCGTCATCGGCCTCGCGGCCGGCGTGATCTGCCTCTGGGCGGTCAGCGGGCTGAAGAAGATGCTCGGCATGGACGACGCGCTCGATGTCTTCGGCATCCACGGCGTAGGCGGCATCCTGGGCGCGTTGCTGACGGGCGTGTTCGCTGCGCCTTCGCTCGGCGGCTCCGGGATCTTCGACTACGTCAAGAACGCTGCTTCACCGGACTTCGATATCGTCGGCCAGGTCACCACGCAGGCTATCGCCGTGGGTACCACGATCGTCGTCTCCGGTGTCGTGTCGCTGGTAGCGCTGAAGATCGTCGACATCATCGTGGGTCTGCGCGTGTCGGAAGAAGTGGAGCGCGAAGGTCTCGACGTCAACGAGCACGGCGAGTCCGCGTATCACATGTAAGCGCACTTCCCTGTGGCAAAACGGGCGCCCTCCGCGGCGCCCGTTTTTTTGGGGCACCGGTGTTGAACCTGCGCCCGTTTTTTTGGGCGCCGGCGTTGGACCTGCGCCCGTTGTTTGACGCCGGTCAGGCGGCGGCGAACACCCAGCGGCGAACGCTGAGTTGCGTGGTCTTCCAGCCAAGTGCGCTGTAGAACATCTCGGCCGGTAAGTTCTCGCGGTCCGCCACGAGCTGCGCCCGCGTCGCCCCGCGCTCGCGCGACCAGACCAGCAGCGCATCGAGCAGGGCCCGGCCCAGGCCCGCGCGCCGGTGGTCGCGGTGGACCACGATGTCCTCGATCCAGGCCGACGGCGCCCCCTCGGACGTGGAGATCACCAGTTGCGCGGTGCCCATGCCGATGACTTGGCCGTCGGCATCGCGCGCCACTAGCACCGTGGCCTGCTGCGGGGGCTGGGCGATCAGCAGCTCCAGGCCGCGGGTCTGCGCCGTGACGTCCGCCGTGAAATCGAGTTCGGTGCCGAACAGGTCGAGCAACAACTCGACCAGCTTGGGCACATCCTCCGCACGTGCAGTATCGATGGCATACGGTGCGGCAGGCATGGCGGTCCGATTCGAGTTCAGGCGGGCGTATCCCCGCCGTACATGATGACAGACAGGAAGGCGATGGGGAGTTCGAGCAGGCGCTCGGGGCCATGCGGCACGTCGCCGCGGAAGGTCATGGCATCGCCCGGTTCGAGCACGTGGGTGCCGTTGCCGTGGCGGTATTCGAGGCGGCCGCGCAGCATGTAGATAAACTCGGTGCCGGGATGCTCGAAGGTCGGGAACACCTCGGAGGCATCGTCCATGGTAATGAGGAAGGGCTCGAAGATCTTCTGCGGACCCTGGTCGTAGGCCAGCAGGTGGTAGGTGTGGCCACGCTTGGTGCCGCGGCGCACGACCTCCATGCCCTCGCCCTGCTTGACGAGCTGCGCGCTGCCGCCGGGAATGTTGTAGTGACGGAAGAGATACGCCAGCGATACGCCCAGAGCGAGCGCGATCTTCTCCAGCGTTTCGAGGCTGGTCGAGACCTGCCCGTTCTCGATCTTGGACAGCATGCCGCGGCTGATGCCCGCCTGTGCGGCGACATCGGCGATCGTGAGGTGGTCGCCCTGGCGCAGGTCGCGGATGACGGTGCCGAGATGGCGGTCGAGCGGGCGCACGCCCCGGCGCACGGAAGTCGATGTCGTCTGCTGGCGGGCGGGCGGGTTCACAGGAGATCGATCGTGGCGGCCGTCCGGGACCGCATCCAGCGTCAGGCCGCGGGCGCGCCCGGCACCCAGTGCGTACCGGCGAGCGGCACGTTCGCCATCGCGGCGGCCTCCACCGTCAAAGCGACGAGATCTTCGCGCTCCAGGTGATGCACGCTGGACTTGCCGCAGGCCCGGGCGATCGTCGTCAGTTCCATGTTCATGGTCTTCAGGTAATTGCGCAGCCGGCGCGCGCCCACCGCCGGCTCCAGCCGCCGCTCCAGCACCGGGTCCTGGGTGGTGATGCCGACCGGGCAGCGGCCGGTATGGCACTGGTGGCAGTAACCGGCCGCGGTGCCGAGTTCCTCGTAATCGGCACGCGCGGAATGCTGCTCACCGTTCTGCGTGTACCACTCGCTGTTGCAGCCCAGCGCCATCATCGCCGCTTGCCCGATCGACACTGCATCCGCGCCCATGGCGAGCGCTTTCGCGACGTCGGCGCCGGTGCGGATGCCGCCGGAGATCACGAGCTGCACCTTGTCCTTCATGTTCATGTCTTCCAGCGCGTCCACCGCCTGGCGCAGTGCCGCCAGCGTCGGAATGCCGACGTGCTCGATGAACACGCTCTGCGTGGCCGCGGTGCCGCCCTGCATGCCGTCCAGCACGATCACGTCGGCGCCGGCGTGCACGCACAGTTTGACGTCGTGGAACACGCGCGTGGCGGCGATCTTCACGTAGATGGGCTTTTCCCAGTCCGTCAGCTCGCGCAGTTCCAGGATCTTGATCGCCAGATCGTCCGGCCCGGTCCAGTCGGGATGCCGGCACGCGGAGCGCTGATCGATGCCTTCGGGCAGTGTGCGCATCGCGGCGATGCGGGGGCTGACCTTCTTGCCGAGCAGGACGCCGCCGCCGCCGGGCTTGGCGCCCTGGCCGATGACGACCTCGATGGCATCGGCGCGCCGCACGTCGTCGGGATTGAATCCATAGCGCGACGGCAGGCACTGGTAGACGAGGGTCTTCGACGCGCGCCGTTCTTCTTCCGTCATGCCGCCATCGCCGGTGGTCGTGGAGGTGCCGACTTCAGCTGCGGCGAGGCCGAAGGCCTCCTTCACATTCGCGGAGATGGCGCCAAAGCTCATGCCGCCGATCGTGATGGGAATGGCCAGTTCGATGGGTTTCTTCGCAAAGCGCGTGCCGAGCGTGACGTTCGTCGTGCAGCGCTCGCGGTAGCCTTCCAGCGGGTAGCGTGAGATCGACGCCGCCAGGAACACGAGATCATCGAAACTCGGCAGCGCCCGCTTGGCGCCGAGCCCGCGGAATTCGTAGAGCCCGGTTGCCGCGGCGTTCTGGATGTAATGCAGGATGCCGCGGTCGTAGCCCGCGCTTTCCTCAAGATACAGTTTGCTGCTCACGATCAATACTCCTGATTGGCGTCGGCGTTCCAGTGATACAACTGGCGCGCGGACGCCACGCGCTTGAAGGTCATCGGATCGTGGGTCAAGCCGGCGCGATTCAGCAGTTCGCCGACCGCCGCGTAATCGGTCTCGCGCATCGGCTCTACCTGTGCGTCTGAGCCCAATGACTTGATGCGGCCGCGCACGTAGATCACCGTTTCGTAGAGCGAATCACCCAGCGCGTCGCCGGCATCGCCGCAGACCACGATGCGGCCGGCCTGTGCCATGAAGGCAGTGAAGTTGCCGACGCTGCCGCCGACCACGATGTCGCCGCCCTTCAGGCCGATGCCGCAGCGCAGGCTGGCGTCGCCCTCGATGACCAGCAGACCGCCGTGCGCGCTCGCGCCGGCAGATTCGGACGCAAAGCCCTTCACCCGCACGGTGCCCGACATCATGTTCTCCGCCACGCCCCAGCCGACGTTGCCGTCGATGGTGACGCTGGCGTGCTTGTTCATGCCTGCGCAGTAGTAACCGGCATGCCCGCGTATCGCGATGGCTATGGGCGTATTCACGCCGACCGCGATGTTGTGCGCGCCGTCCGGATTCAGGACTTCAAGCGCCTGCACTTTGCCCGACACGGCGTCGTGGTGCAGGAACTGGTTGAGCTCCCGCACCGACTGCCGCTGGAGGTCTACGACTTCCATACGTACAGTTGTTCCGGCGCCGGCTCGAACAGATTGGCATGTTTCACACCAGGCAGCTTCGCCAGCGAGCGAAATTCCGAAGCGATCGCGACGTAGTCGTCGGTTTCCGCGACCACCGCCGGCTTACAGGCGAAGGGGTCGCGCACCAGCGCCAGCGAATCGCCGGTGCCGATCAGGAAGGTGAAAAAGCCGTCAAGCTCGCGAAAGCTGCTCTCCAGCGCGGCCTCGAGGTTGTCGCCTTCACGCATGCGCCATTCGAGATAACGGCAGGCCGCCTCGGTGTCGTTGTCGGTCTCGAAGCGAATGCCGAGCGGCTCCAGCTTGCGACGGATGGAATAAGGATTGGACAACGAGCCGTTGTGCACGAGGCAGAAGTCCTCGCCCGCGGTGAAGGGATGCGCGTGCGCGGGCGTGACCGCGGACTCGGTCGCCATGCGCGTATGGCCGACGAGATGCGTGCCCGTCAGCCCCTTGAACCCATAGCGTTCGGCGACGGCAGTCGGGTGGCCGACGTCCTTGTAGACATCGATCGAGCGGCCGACCGACAGCAGGTGCAGTGAAGGGAAGCCCTCCGCCACAGCGGCGGCGACTTTCTGCGGATCATCAGTGGCAATCAGGATGGCGTGGTTGCCCTTGGCGGTGAACTCGACCGGGTGCTTGAGCACGCGGTTCAGCGCGGCGACGCAGGCCGCCCAGTCGTAATTCCAGTCAGGCGCATGCAGGCTGTAGCGGCGGCCGGCGGCGGCCGGCAGCGCATCCCCGAACACAGCGAGCCCCGCCGAGTCCGGGCCGCGCTCGCTCATGCCGGTCAGCATGGGCAGCATGAGCGCGCCCAACTGCGCCTTCAGTTCAGGTTTCTTGACCAGCAGACCAACGATGCCGCACATGGGTGCTCGCTTTCAGAAAAATTCAAGGTAACGCCCGACTTCCCAGTCGGACACGTGACGCGAATACTCGACCCATTCCATGCGTTTAAGCGTCAGGAATTCCGCCGCGAGCTTCGGCCCGAGCGCCGCTTTCACCACCGCGTCCTTGTCCAGCGCGTCCATGGCTTCCGCCAGGTTCTGCGGCAGGAGCTGGATGCCCTTTTTCGCGATCTCTTCGAACGAATACTCGTAGAGGTTGGTGTTGTTCGGCTTGCCCGGATCGAGCTTGCGCTTCACGCCGTCCATGCCCGCGGCGAGGATGGCCGCCGAGGCCAGGTACGGATTGCACGAGCCATCCGGCAGGCGCAGCTCGAGCCGTCCGCCCGGGATGCGCACGCACGCGCTCCGGTTATTGTCGCCATAGGCCACATACGCGGGCGCCCAGGTGGAGCCGGAGAGGGAGCGCCCCACCACCAGCCGCTTGTACGAATTGATCGTGGGCGCGCAGACCGCCGCCAGCGCCCGCGCATGGGCGAGGATGCCGCCGACGAACCAGTAGCCCATCGGCGACAGCTTGAGGCCGTTTTTGTCCTGCGCGTCGTAGAACAGGTTTTTCTGCTTCGCGCTGCCGATCGACAGATGGAAGTGCGCGCCCGTGCCGGTGCGGTTGGAAAAAGGCTTGGGCATAAAGGTGCACACCATGCCGTGCGCGCGCGCGACCTCCGAGGCGGCCATCTTGAAGAACACGTAGTTGTCGGCGGTCTTCAGGGCATCCGCATAGGTGAAGTTCACCTCGAACTGTCCGTTCGCATCCTCGTGGTCGATCTGATAGACGTCGATGCCGGCGGGTTTCAGGCCGTCGACCAGTTTTTCGAGGAAGGCCGCCGAGCGCGACAGGCCCTTGTAGTCGTAGCAGGGCTTGTCGAGCGTGTCGGTACCGTCGAAGGGCGCCACGGAGCCGTCGGCGCGACGGTCGAGCAGCATGAACTCGGGCTCGATGCCGGTGTAGAACGTGAGCCCTTCTTTCGCCAGCGCCTTCAAGCGGTCCTTGAGCACGACCCGCGAACAGAATTCGTACGGCTTGCCGTGCACGTGGCCGTCGCAGGCCATGCGCGCGTAGCCCGGCATCCAGGGCATCAGCGACAGCGTGGATGGGTCGCCCACCCCCATGTAGTCAGGACCGTGCGGGCCCATCCCCAGTCCCCACACCGCGAAGCCGGCAAACCCGGCACCGTCGGTCAGCACCATGTCGAGATGCTCGGCCGGCACCGCCTTCGCCTTGGCGACGCCGTGGATGTCGACGAACTGCGCCAGGACGAACTTGACCTGGTGGTCCTTGAGGAATTTGCGGGCGGCTGCGGGCGTCATGACGTTCTCCACCGATAAGGTCGAGGTCGGATCGCTGCTCGGCGATCCGTGATGAATTTTAAAATACTCTATTAAAACAAATCATTAACAACATTCCTGAGGTGCTTTCCTACTAGATGGTAAGCGATTACTACAGACCTTATTGGTTTCATGCAATGTTTCATACAGAGCAACTTATGTTCTCATTGTGAAGCGACTGCCTGCGCCGGTCAAGCCGTTCAAACACCGGGCGAGCCCAAGAGGCGCGGCAAAACGATGGGATAGAATCGGGCGCTCTTTTGCCGCCGGATCGCGCCTCCATGCCTGACGTCCCCCGCCTTGCCACCGCCCTGTCCGGCCCCTTGCCAGAACTGGAGCGGCGCATCCTGCAGGCCATGCCCGCCATCGAGCACTGGTTCCGCGGGCAGTGGCAGGACCACACGGTTCCGTTTTACGCCTCGACGGACCTGCGCAACGCCGGCTTCAAGCTCGCGCCCGTGGACACCAACCTGTTCCCGGGCGGCTTCAACAACCTGAACCCCGAATTTCACCCGCTGTGCGTGCAGGCAGTAATGGGCGCGATCGAGAAGATCTGCCCGGACGCGCGCGGCGCGCTGCTGGTGCCGGAGAACCACACGCGCAATACGTTCTACCTGGAAAACGTCGGCGTCCTCGTCAAGCTGCTGCGCCAGGCCGGCGTCAACGTGCGCGTCGGCAGCCTGCTGCCGGACCTCACCGCGCCCACCGACATCGCGCTGCCCTCCGGCGGCAAGCTCACGCTGGAGCCGCTGCGCCGCAAGGGCAACCGCCTTGGCGTGGACGGCTTCGATCCCTGCGTCGTGCTGCTGAACAACGACCTCTCCGCCGGCGTGCCCGCCATCCTGCAGAACCTCGAGCAGGCGGTGCTGCCGCCGCTGATCGCCGGCTGGACCACGCGGCGCAAGTCGCGCCACTTCGCGGCCTACCACCAGGTCGCGGGCGAATTCGCCAAGCTGCTCGACATCGATCCGTGGTTCATCGACCCCTTCTTCGAGCGCTGCGGCAAGATCGACTTCCGCGGCCGCCAGGGCGAAGAATGTCTCGAAGGCTACGTCTCCGAGATGCTCGACGACATCCGCGCCAAGTACAAGGAATACGGCATCACCCAGCCGCCCTTCGTCATCGTCAAGGCGGATGCCGGCACCTACGGCATGGGCGTGATGACGGTGAAGGACGTGGCCGACGTGCAGGGCCTCAACCGCAAGCAGCGCAACAAGATGGCGGTGGTGAAGGAAGGCCTCGAAGTCCACGAGGTGCTGGTGCAGGAAGGCGTGCCCACCTTGGAGACCGTGAACGGGGCGGTGGCCGAACCCGTGGTCTACATGGTCGACCGCTTCGTCGTCGGCGGCTTCTACCGGGCGCACACCGAACGCGGGCAGGACCAGAACCTGAACGCGCCAGGCATGCAGTTCGAGCCGCTGGCCTTTGCCTCACCCTGCTCCTCGCCGGACCCGGATGCCGATCCTGGCTGCCCGCCCAACCGGTTCTACGCCTACGGCGTGGTTGCGCGCCTCGCGCTGCTGGCGGCCGCGGTGGAACTGGAGCAGATGGAAGCCGAGCTCGCGCCGCCGGCGCCGCGGCTCACCGCCGCCTCCTGACGCTGCCCGCGCCGGCCACCGCTCCGCGCGCCACCCCATGAAGTTCGCCTTCATCGCCGACCCGCTCGACAGCTTCAGGATCTACAAGGATTCCACCTTCGCGATGATGCGCGAGGCGGCGGCACGCGGCCACGCGCTGTACGCGTTCGAGCCACGCGATCTGGCCTGGGCCGAAGGCCGCGTCGACGCCTTCGCGCAGCGCATCACGCTCACGGGCGATGCCGATGCGTGGTACCGCGCCGAAGCGGCCGTGCGCGAACCGCTGACCGCTTTCGATGCGGTGATCATGCGCAAGGATCCGCCCTTCGACATGGAGTACGTCTACGCGACCTACCTCCTCGAACAGGCCGAAGCGGCTGGCGCCCGCATCTACAACCGGCCGCGCGCCATCCGCGACCACAATGAAAAGCTCGCCATCGCCCGCTTTCCCCAGTTCATCGCGCCGACGCTGGTCACACGCCGCGACGACCTGATCCGTGCCTTCCACGCCGCGCATGGCGATATCATCCTCAAACCGCTCGACGGCATGGGCGGCGCCTCGGTGTTCCGGGTCAGACGCGATGACCCCAACCTCAGTGTCATCATCGAGACCCTGACGGCGCTCGGCAGCCGTACGATCATGGCGCAGCGCTACCTGCCGGAGATCGTCGACGGCGACAAGCGCATTCTGCTGATCGGCGGCGAGCCCGTGCCGTTCGCGCTGGCGCGCATTCCCAAGGCTGGCGAAACGCGCGGCAATCTCGCTGCCGGCGGCACCGGCGTGGCACGCCCCCTCACCCCGCGCGACCGCGAAATCGCCGAAGCGCTGGCGCCCGTCTTGTGGCGAGAGGGCCTGCTGGTGGTCGGCCTGGACGTGATTGGCAGCTGCCTGACGGAGGTGAACGTCACCAGCCCGACCTGCTTCCAGGAAATCACTGACCAGACCGGCTGCAACGTCGCGGGCCTGTTCATCGACGCCTTGGAACGGGCGATCCGCAGTTCCGCCTAGTGCCCCTGGTAAAGCCGGCGTCCGCCCCTGCCGTCTTTGCTGCAGCGCGGTAAACTAGTCACATGTCTGTCATGCACCCCCCTTTATGATCGGGATCCTGATCATCAGCCACGGCACGCTGGGCGAGGCCCTCATCCACTGTGCGAGCCACATGTTGAACAAGCGGCCGCCCCACCTCAAACAACTGAGCGTGACCGGCAAGGACGATCCGGTGCTGTTGCTGCCGCAGGCGCGCGCCATGGTCCGCGAACTCGACTTGGGTGCCGGCGTGCTGGTGTTCACCGACATGTACGGCGGCACGCCCTCCAACATCACCTCGAAGCTGGTCGCGCCCGGCAAGATCGAGGGCGTCGCCGGGGTCAACCTGCCCATGCTGATCCGCGCGCTCACCTACCGCGACCGCGATCTACCGACCATCATCACCAAGGCAGTGAGCGGCGGCTGCGAAGGCGTCCTCCGCATCCCGGCCTTCACCCTGCACAATGCTGCAACAGGAAGCTGAAATCGTGAACAAGCTTGGGCTCCACGCCCGGGCGTCCGCGAAGCTGACCCAGGTCGCGAGCGGGTTCGAGGCCGACATCTGGCTCTCGCGCAACGGCAAGCGCGTCAACGCCAAGAGCATCATGGGCGTCATGATGCTGGCCGCCGCCAAGGGCTCCAGCATCCGCATCGAGACCGAAGGCGCGGACGAGCGGGCGGCGATGGCCGCGGTGGCCGGCCTCATCGCGGACAAGTTCGGCGAAGGGGAATAGCGTGAGGCGAAAGGCGTAAGGGGAGAAGCGTGAACAAGATCCGCTGGACACTCGTCCGCGCCTCGCGCCTCACGCTTCACGCCTCACCCGCGGCGACGCCGCGATGAGCTTCACCCTCCACGGCATCCCGGTCGCCGGCGGCATCGCCATCGGCCACGCGCACCTCGTCTCGCACACCTCGCTCGAGGCGGCGCACTACCTGGTGCCGCAACACCAGCTCGCCGATGAATCCACGCGGTTCGATGCCGCGGTGACCACGGTGCGCGCGGAATTCGAGACCTTGCGCGGCGAGATTCCCGCGGACGCGCCGAAGGAGTTCTCCGCCTTCCTCGACGTGCACCAGATGATCCTCGCCGACACCATGCTGTCGAAGAAGCCGCGCGAGATCATCGAGCACGAGCAGTGCAACGCCGAATGGGCGCTCAAGGTGCAGGCCGACGCGCTGCTCGCGCAGTTCGACGCCATCGAGGACAGCTACCTGCGCGAACGCCGGGCCGACGTCATCCAGGTGGTCGAGCGCATCATGAAGGCGCTGCAGGGCAGCCCGGGCTACGTGCCGCCGTCGGTCAGCGAGGACGAGTCGCTGATCCTGGTTGCCCACGACCTGTCGCCCGCCGACGTCATCCAGTTCAAGCAGCACCGCGTCGCCAGCTTCCTGACCGACCTCGGCGGCACCACGTCGCACACCGCGATCGTCGCGCGCAGCCTCAACATCCCGTCGGTGGTGGCGCTGCACCACGCGCGGCAGCTGCTGCGCGAGCGCGACCTCGTCATCGTCGACGGCACCCAGGGCGTGGTGATCGTCGATCCCGATCCGGGGGTGCTGGCCGACTACCGCCTGCGCCAGCACCAATGGGAACTCGAGCGCGCAAAGCTCAAGCGGCTGCGCAACACCCGTGCCGCGACGCTGGATGGCACCACGGTGGAACTGCACGCCAACATCGAACTGCCGGACGACGTGGCCGCCGCGCGCGAGAATGGGGCGACCGGCATCGGGCTGTTCCGCACCGAGTTCCTGTTCCTGAACCGCGAGCAGCTGCCCGACGAGGACGAGCAATTCGAGGCCTACCGTCAGGTGGTGCGGGACATGGAAGGCGCGCCGGTCACCATCCGCACCTACGACCTCGGCGCCGACAAGCGGCTGGCCGGCGAAGTCGCCGCGCAGCCGCCCAACCCGGCGCTCGGTCTGCGCGCCATCCGGCTCTCGCTGGCGGAGCCGCGCATGTTCCTCGTGCAGTTGCGGGCGCTGCTGCGTGCCTCGCACTACGGCAAGCTCAAGATCCTGATCCCGATGCTGATGAGCACCACGGAGATCCAGCAGAGCCTGACCTTCATCGCGCAGGCCAAGCAGAGCCTCGAAGACCAATTCATCCCCTACGACCGCACGGTCCCGATCGGCGGCATGATCGAGATCCCGGCGGCGGCGCTGTCGACCGGCTCCTTCCTCAAGCATCTCGATTTCCTGTCGATCGGCACCAACGACCTTATCCAGTACATGCTCGCCATCGACCGCACCGACGACCAGGTGGCGCACCTCTACGACCCGCTGCACCCGGCGATCCTGCAGATCCTCGCCCAGATCATCAAGACCTGCGAGAAGGCCGGCAAGCCGATCGCGCTGTGCGGCGAGATGGCGGGCGAGGTGCCGCTGACCCGCCTGCTGCTGGGCTTTGGCCTGCGCCAGTTCTCGATGCATCCGGCGCACCTGCTGGAGGTCAAGCAGCGCGTGCTGCAGACCAACCTCAAGGACGTGACGGCCTTCGTGCAGCGCATGCTGCGCACCGACGACCCGGACCGCCTGCACGCCATGCTGGACAAGCTGAACGCCTGAACACCCGAACGCAGGCCGGCCGTCCCGCCACTGTTTGACAAGCCCCGGGCCGCCCGGTAAGTTGCATTCGCCACGGTTCATCGTGGGCCGCGCCGATTTGATGTTCAGATTGCGGGCGCGTAACAAATCCGGCTAAAGAGAAACTCTGGACTTCCAGATTTTTCCAAACCCGGCCCGCGCAAGCGCTCCGGGTTTTTTGTTTCATGGACGGCATACAGAATCCGCCTCGTTCGATCGGCCACGTAACCGCGCAACGCGCGCGCTTCAGCGAACCGCTGCCGCTGCGCTGCGGCCGTTCGCTCGCCGACTACGAACTCGCCTTCGAGACCTACGGCACGCTCAACGCCGACTGCTCGAACGCCGTGCTGGTGTGCCACGCGCTGAACGCTTCCCACCATGTCGCCGGCAGCTACGCCGACGACCCCGACAACGTGGGCTGGTGGGACAACATGATCGGCCCCGGCAAGCCGCTCGACACCGAGCGCTTCT
>CAZXNF010000059.1:0-11704 GCA_964641785.1 uncultured Streptomycetaceae bacterium
GCCTGCCAATCAGGACGAAGGCACGCGTTTGAAGTTCGAGGGCGCTGCACGCGAAGGCAAGGTGATGATGGGCATGAACCCGGATCAGGTGAAGCGCGCGATAGGCGCCCCAACGGAGACCGACATGGGGTCTGAAGCTGGTGGCCAGGTGGAAGTCTGGAAGTACGGTAAGGCAGCGGAAGGCGTCCCATCGTTGGTTGTTTTCCTGAACGGGCGGGTGGCGCGGATTTCGACGGCCCGGGAGTTTGCGACAGGGGCACCCAGGCAGGCTCCCGGGAAACCCGATGCGGGCTCGTCTCAACAGGCGTCAAACAAGGCCCAGTGCGATCGCTACAAGTCGGAGATGGAAAGCCTTCGATCGTCCGGCCGGGCAGGGTATGGCGACACTGGCGTTGGGGACGCTCAACGGGAACGGCAACGCCGGCTTTCGAACGATATGCGATCGGCGGGCTGCAGCAACTGGTGAAGAGGGGCGTGGGATCAGCGCATGGCATTCGGTTTCGGTTACCCTTATCCAATGCGATCGAAAAAGATGCGATGGATCAGCCTGGCGCTGGTGGCATTTGTGCCCGCCTGCGGTTCACTTCCCACTGACAGTGGCTTCCGCGCGACCCTGAACCAGTATTACGGGGCCAGCATCGGCGCAGTGGAGGACCGATTTGGCAAGCCGGATCTGGTGGAGAAGAAGCCGGACGGCAACACGACCTATCTCTGGCGCCGCATCCATACGGTGGTGACGCCCTTTCACAAGGGCGAGGAAGTCACCGAGCCCAAGGTGACGAAAGTGCGGGTGTACGGGGCGAACGTGCAGGAGACCAAGGTCTCGGGCTGGCCGTACGGGCGGCAGACCGCGGACGCGAACCGCGATACGGAGTTCTGTTTCTTTGTGTTTGAAACAGGAACGAATCAGCGCGTGATCGGTTACGAATACTGGGGCAATTTCTGCCGGCTGACGCCTCCGGCGGCCGCACCCGCCACGAAGTAGTGTTGGTATAGTCCGCCCATGCTGCCCATTCCAGACCTCGACCGTTTGTTGATTGCCGCGGACCACGCGTTGCGCACGGTGTTTGCCGTCCCGGTGCCGGAGCGTGCGAATCCGGCCGCGGCAGTGCCCGAAGATGCCGAGGCTTTGCCCGAGTCCGAGCGGGCGCACGTGGCCCGGTTGATGCGTGTGAATCACACGGGGGAAGTCTGCGCGCAGGCGCTGTATCACGGGCAGGCGCTGGCTGCGAAAACGCCCGAACTCAAGGCCGGCCTGGACCGCGCCGCGCGGGAGGAGGCCGACCATCTGGCGTGGACGGCGGAACGTATCGCGGAGCTGGGCGGACGGCCGAGCCTGCTTAATCCGGTGTGGTACGCGGGTTCGTTTGTGATGGGCGCGCTGGCCGGGCTGGCGGGCGACCGCTGGAACCTGGGCTTTCTGGCGGAGACGGAGCGGCAGGTGGAGCGCCATCTGGACGGCCACATCGCGCAGGTGCCGGTGTCCGACCAGCGCTCGCACGCAATCCTCGACCAAATGAAGCGCGACGAGGCGGGGCACGCGGTCTACGCCGAGCAACAAGGGGCGGCCGAGTTACCGCCGCCTATCAAAGCCGGGATGAAACTCGTTTCGCAGGCCATGACCCGAACAGCGTATTGGATATGACGCACTGCTTGTTTGCTTTCCCGGGGACGCTGCGCGCGCATGGCTGAAGTGCGGGATGTTGCAACCGGGGTTCTGCAAGACCACGGCATCGATCTTGATTTCAGCATTGTCGAGATTGGTGCGAGACCCATCTCGGCGCCAGAGCCATTTCATATTCTTCCGCATATTTTTCCCCGCTCGCGTATTCATGCGTTCGAGCTGGATGTTGCGTTGTGCGAGAAGTTGAACGCGACCGCGCCAGAGTGGATGAAGTATTACTCGACGGCTCTCGCGGGCGCCAAGGGCAAGCGGCGGGTCTATGAAACGGCACACCCGATGTGCAGTTCATTGTATGAACCGCAGGAGTTTTGGTGCGATAACTTCCACAACCTTGATGTGATGCGGCTGAAATCCACGGCCGAGATCGACGTCGGGACGCTGGATGATTTCGCCCGGGAACACGCGTTGGGCCGCCTGGATCTGATGAAGATCGACGTGCAGGGCGCGGAGCTGGAGATTCTTCAGGGCGGCGCGGAAGCCACCTCCGATCTCGTGGCAATCGTCACCGAGGTGGAGTTCGTACCTTTGTATAAGGACCAGCCGCTGTTCGCGGACGTGGATGCTTACCTGCGTGGGCGCGGGTTCATGATGCACAAGTTTTTGGGTTTCGGCGGCCGGTCAGCGCAGTCCCTGATGGTCGGTAAAGCGCCTGATAAGTGTGTGCAGTTCATGTGGGCAGACGCGCTTTACGTGCGCAACCTGATGAACGCGGAACGGCTGTCGGACGAGGATTTGTACCGATTGGCGGTGATCTTCGATCTGTACGAAAGCCCGGACATGGCGCACTGGGCGTTTCAGCAGGTGGATAACCGGCGCGGTAGCCAGCTGGCTGCGGCATTCGCGAAGCAGATCGCCGCTTAAGCAGGCGATCCGGCGGCGTCGCCGTCAGGCGTCGCGGATTTCGAAGTCGTGCGTGATGGTGGCGGTCTTCGCCAGCATGATGGAAGCCGAGCAGTATTTCTCCGCCGAGAGGTGAATCGCGCGTTCCACCTGGGCGGGTTTCAAGGCCTTGCCCGTCACCGTGAAGTGGAAGTGGATCTTGGTGAACACCTTGGGGTCGTCTTCGGCGCGCTCGGCGTCGATGTCCACCACGCAGTCGGTGACGTCCGCACGGCCCTTCTTGAGGATGTGCACCACGTCGTAGGCGGCGCAGCCGCCGGTGCCGATCAGCACGGTTTCCATCGGGCGTGGCCCGAGATTGCGACCGCCGCCTTCAGGCGCGCCGTCCATGACCAGCGCGTGTCCGCTGCCGGATTCGCCGACGAAGGCGACGTCTTCAAGCCATTTGATGCGCGCTTTCATGCGGAAGGCTCCTCAGCGGAGCGCGAATTTTAGCCGATACCATGCGATGCCCAGCCACTCGCGCAGCGCCATGCAGGAATCGGCAAACGCGGGGGCGGAAGGTACCCAGGCCAGCACGCCGTAAGCGGGGATGCCGGTCAGTCCGGTGGGTGCTGCGATGACTTTGAACCCGGCCCGCTGAAATGCAGCCTGCGCGCGCGGCATGTGCCAGCCGTGGGTGACGAGCAGGATGTGATCGACACCCAGCGGTGCGAGGAGGGCGTAACTCGCGCGCGCATTATCTTCGGTGGTGTTCGAGGCGCTTTCGACCCAGCGTGCGTCGACCCCGAAGTCGGTCGCGAGCGAGGCCTTCATGACCACGGCTTCCGGCAAAGTTTGGCCAGTCGGGTTGCCGCCGGATACAAGGATGGGTTTGTTTAGCCGGCGGTGCAGATGGGCGGCATATCGGACTCGTTCCAGGGTAAAGGAACTGACGGTATCTCCGCCGAACTCCGGCGCCTTGACGCGTACGCCGCCTCCAAGGACTACGATTGCCTGTCCGGCGACGGCCTGTGCAGAGCCCAGCGGGGCGCCTTCCAGTGACAGTTTGAGGCGGCTGCCGACCGCCGGGAAGGTCAACGCCAGCAGAATGAGCCAGGCGATCCCGGCCACTGTAAGGCCCAGCCTGCGGCGCCGGCGGGCGATCCAGGCGCCTAAAGCCAGCGCCAGCAGCAAGGCCAAAGGGGGCAGCAAGGCCGATTCGAGGAGCCGGGTGACGAGCAAACTGGTGTTCACGGGACCGCCAGCCGTAGGGCTTCTGGGTTTGACAGAGCGCGAAAAACAATAATAAAATCCGCGCCTTTCTTCACGTCCCCCCGATTTCCGCGCGGGCCTTGTTTTAAGTCACGCGGACCGGAAAAAGCCATGAAAACGTTTGTAGCGAAAAACGAGACCGTGCAGCGCGACTGGTTTGTCGTCGATGCCTCTAACAAAGTGCTGGGCCGGCTCGCCGCCGGTCTCGCGCACCGCCTGCGCGGCAAGCACAAGCCGGAATTCACGCCGCATGTGGACACCGGCGATTATATCGTCGTGCTCAATGCCGATAAGCTGCGGGTGACCGGCAACAAGGCCACGCAGAAGACCTACTACCGCCACACGACCTACCCGGGCGGTATCCGCAGCAACACGTTCGAGAAGCTGCACGCGAAGCATCCCGACCGCGTGCTTGAGATGGCGGTCAAGGGCATGCTGCCCAAGGGCCCGCTCGGCTACGCGATGCTGAAGAAGCTGAAGGTCTACGCCGGCACGGCGCACCCGCATACGGCGCAGCAGCCCAAAGCGCTGGATATCTAAGAACACAGAGGCAAGCAATGGCAGTCCGCCAGCAACAACCCCAACCCCAATACAAATACGGCACCGGCCGCCGCAAGACTGCGGTGGCGCGCGTGTTCCTGAAGCCCGGCAAGGGCGACATCATCGTCAATGACAAGCCGATCGACGAGTTTTTCTCGCGCGAAACCGGCCGCATGGTGGTGCGTCAGCCGCTAGTGCTGACCGACAATCTGAGCGCCTTCGACATCCTGATCAACGTGGACGGCGGTGGCGAGAGCGGCCAAGCCGGCGCGGTGCGTCATGGCATCACGCGCGCGCTGATCGACCACAATCCGGAGTTGAAGGCGGTCCTCAAGAAGGCCGGCCTTGTGACCCGGGATGCGCGCGAAGTCGAGCGTAAAAAGGTGGGTTTCCACAAAGCGCGGCGGCGCAAGCAGTTCTCCAAGCGCTAAGTCCGAAGCAAGCTTTGCAAAGCCGCCCACGGGCGGCTTTGTTGTTTCTGGAACCAATGTTTAATTCCGGTTACGAACCGGTTGGTAACAGGCAGGGGGTGCGCGATGGCACGCGGGACCGGCAAGACGGGCAAGTCGATCAAGGTCGGGGTGGTGGGCGGCACCGGGTACACCGGTGTCGAGCTGCTGCGTATTGTGGCGCAGCACCCGCAGTGCGAGCTGGTGGCGATTACGTCGCGGGACCAGGCCGGTACGCCGGTGGCGGCGATGTTCCCGAACCTCCGCGGACACGTGACCCTGCCGTTCGTTACGCCTGCCGAGGCCAAGCTCTCGGCATGCGACGTGGTGTTCTTTGCGACTCCCAACGGTATCGCGATGAAGGAAGCGCGCCCGCTGGTGGATGCCGGCGTGCGGGTCATCGACATCGCGGCAGACTTCCGGATCCGTGACGTCGCGGTCTGGGAGAAGGTGTACGGCATGACCCACGCCTGCCCCGAGCTCGTTGCCGAGGCAATTTACGGACTGCCGGAAGTGAACCGGACCCAGATCAAGACTGCGCGCGTGCTGGCCAATCCGGGCTGTTACCCCACGGCCACGCAACTGGGCTTTCTGCCGCTGGTGGAAGCCGGCATCGTCGATCTCGATCATCTGATCGCGGACACCAAGTCCGGCGTGAGCGGCGCCGGCCGCAAAGCCGAGACCAATATTCTTTTTTCCGAGGCTGCCGATAGCTTCAAGGCGTACGGCGTGCCGGGACACCGACACCAGCCGGAGATCGCGCAAGGCCTCGCGCGCGCGGCAGGCAAGCCGGTGGGACTTACGTTCGTGCCGCACCTGACGCCGATGATCCGCGGCATCCATGCGACGCTCTACGCGCGCCTGACCACCGACACCTCCGCGGCCGATCTGCAGGCCCTGTTCGAGAAGCGGTATCGGGAGGAGCCTTTTGTCGACGTGATGCCGGCGGGCAGCCACCCGGAAACGCGCAGCACGCGCGGCGCCAATGTGTGCCGGATTGCGGTGCACCGTCCACAGGGACGCGACATCGTGGTCGTGCTGTCAGTCATCGACAATCTGGTCAAGGGCGCTGCCGGCCAGGCCGTGCAGAACATGAACCTGATGTTCGGGTTGCCGGAGACCACGGCGCTCGAAGCGATCGCGCTGTTGCCGTGACCCTCTGGCGGCGCCTCAAGCGCTTGTTTGGCATCGACGCGCCGCGCATGTCCGTGCGCGCGGCGGTGCCGTGGTACTGGCGCGTGCTGATCGGGATCGTGCTGGCGGTGCTGATCATCGTCCTCGCGCGATACACCTATAACTTCGGCCGTCGTTTCGCCGGCTTCGACCATACCGAGGCCGAAGCGGAGGTGACCCGGCTCACCGATCAACTTGAGCGGCAGCGTGCTGAGCTCGAGACGCTGCGCGGGAAAGTCGCCGGCAGCGATCGGCAGCTGCAGATGGAACGGGCGACGTTCGATGACGTGAAGAAGCAGGTCAAGGCCCTGACCGGCGAAAACGCCACCCTGAAGGAAGACCTCGCGTTCTTTCAGACGCTGATGCCGTCCGGCGGGAAGGAGGGCGGGGTCACCATCAATCGCTTCGAGGTCACGCAAACGCAGCCCGGAGAGTACCGTTACCGGCTTCTGATCATGCAGACGGGCACCCGGACCAAGGATTTTCAGGGCCGCTTGCAATTTGCCGTCAATGTGCAGCAGGATAGCAAGCGCGCGGTGATGACCCTGCCTGCCGAAGGGGAAAATGCCGAGCAAAAGGCGTTCCGGCTGAATTTCCGGTTTTACCAGCGGGTGGAAGGTACTTTCCGCGTTGCGCCGGACGCGGAAGTCAAAACCATGCAGCTGAGAGTGTTTGAAAATGGCGTCGCCGAGCCGCGGCTGACGCAAAATGCAAACATTTCGTGAAGCACAGACCGTATTGAGGGAGTCGTTGCCATGTTCATGAAGAAACAGCCCAGCAAGCCGCAGAACCGCATCGATTGTCTGATCGGCGCCGGCACGACCATTGAAGGCAACATTACTTTCAGCGGCGGTTTGCGCGTGGACGGGCACGTGCGCGGCAATGTGCTCGCCCTGGAGGAAAAGCCGGGCACGCTGGTGCTCTCGGAACAAGCCCGCATTGAGGGCGAAATCCGTGTTTCGCACGTGGTGATCAACGGCACCGTAGTGGGCCCGGTGCACTCTGCCGAATATGTCGAGCTTCAGCCCAAGGCGAATGTCACCGGCGACGTTTATTACAAAAAGCTCGAAATCCACCTCGGGGCGGTCGTACAGGGCCGCCTGGTGCATGATGGCGAGGCTAAAGGCGAAAAAGTGGTGCCGTTCAAGCCCGCCGTGGTGGAGTCTTGAGGGGACGGCGGTTCACCCCCATATTGGTGCATACTCAGCGCAATACAGCCTGGAGACAGACATGAACGCGATGACCGAAATGCCGGCGCCCCTGGTCTTCACCGACGCCGCAGCTGGCAAGGTGAAGCAGTTGATCGACGAAGAAGGCAATACGGAGTTGAAGCTCCGGGTATTCGTGACCGGTGGCGGCTGCTCGGGTTTCCAGTATGGCTTCACGTTCGACGAAGCGGTGAATGATGACGATACCGCCTTGGAAAAGAACGGCGTCAAACTGTTAATCGACCCGATGAGCTTGCAGTATCTGATGGGCGCCGAGATCGACTACCAGACCAGCGTCGAGGGCGAGCAGTTCGTGATCAAGAATCCGAACGCGACCAGCACTTGCGGTTGTGGCTCTTCGTTTTCCGCGTGAACGGCATTACCGCATAAAAAAAGGACGCCAACAGGTGTCCTTTTTTTCGTCTGCGTCTCCGGCTACGCGGGGTAAATCGCCCCCAGCACACGCGGTCCGCGTGCTCCCGTTACGTCGGGGAGATTGCCGGACTCCCCGGCGAGCGTGCGTTGTGCAAGCCAGGCGAAGGCCAGGGCTTCGACATGCTCTGGCGCAACTCCGAGGGCCTCGGTCGTACCAACTCGCCGCGGCGCAAGCAAGGTCGCGAGGCGGGACAAGAGGGCTGTGTTCCGGGCGCCGCCGCCGCAGAGCCATACTGACTTCGCGCCTGCACACTGTCGGCTGACGGCCTCGGCGATGCCGCGTGCGGTTAATTCCAGCAAAGTGGCCTGCACATCCTGAGGGCGCTCGCTGCCGACCAAATGCCCGCGCACCCATTCCAGATTGAACTGTTCGCGGCCGGCGCTTTTCGGCGGCGTTGCGCTGAAGAACGGGTGAGACAGGAGACTCTGCAGCAACGCGGGCAGCATGCGCCCGGTGGCGGCCCAGGCGCCATGGCGGTCGTAGGCTTCGTCGCGCTGCGCGGCGATCCATCCGTCCATCAGTGCATTGCCGGGACCGCAGTCGAAACCGGTCACCGCGCCACTCGCCGGCAGATTCGTGACGTTCGCGATGCCGCCGACATTCACGATCGCGCGGTGCTCATCGGACGACCCGAACACACAGGCGTGGAATGCGGGAACCAGCGGCGCGCCCTGGCCGCCCGCAGCGATATCACGGGTGCGGAAATCACATACCGTGGTGATGCCCGTGAGTTCGGCAAGCCATGCGCCGCTGACGACTTGCACGGTGTAGCCGGCCTCGGGCCGATGGCGGATGGTCTGTCCGTGACAGCCGATCGCGCGTATCAACTGGGGCCCTACACCCGCGCGCACCAGTGTGCGGGCAATGCCGTCTGCGTAAACGCGCGACAGGGCGATGGCAGCAAGCGCGGCGCGGTGTAGCTCATCCTTCGCCGGCACATTCAGCGCGAGCAGTATCGCACGCAGGTCGGGATCGAAAGGAATGTGGTCGGTGGCGATGATGCGCGGGGCACCTGACACGCAATCGGCAAGCACGGCATCCACGCCGTCCAGACTGGTTCCGGACATCAGCCCGACGAATAGCGCGGGCACGGGAGGGAAAGCGCTCAGTCGAGCGCCGCGACGGTCAGCCCCCGGATCGAGGCCAGCCGTTCCGCGAGAGGCAGCGAGCGCTCGTCAAACGCCCGCTTTAACTGGGGCGCGATGGGTGGCGCCTCGGGCAGCGCCATGCGCAGCGGATTCTGGTGCACGTCGTTGATGCGGAATTCGTAGTGCAGATGTGGTCCGGTGGCAAGGCCGGTCATGCCGACATAGCCTATGGTTTCACCCTGGGACACGCGGCGGCCCTTCGTAATGCCTTTGCCGAAGCCGGACAGGTGACCGTACCAGGTGGTGAACTTGCCCTGATGGCGTAGCACCACCAGATTGCCGTAGCCGCCCTGACGGCCGGCGATATCGACCACGCCGTCACTGGTTGCGCGCACGCGGGTGCCCACCGGCGCGCCGTAGTCGATGCCCTTGTGGGCACGCCACTGCTGAAGCACGGGATGAAAGCGCATCGAGAAGCCGGAGGTCACCCGCGAAAACTCCAAAGGCGAGCGCAGAAAGGCCTTGCGCAGGCTCTTGCCGTCGAAGCCGTAGTAGCCCCACTGTCCGTCGGCGTGCTGGAACTGCACTGCCTGATAGGTCTTGCCCTGGTTCACGAACTCGGCGGCCAGGATGCGGCCGGTCCGCACGGTATCGCCGGCATGTACCAGTGTTTCGTAAATGACGCTGAAACGGTCGCCCTTGCGCAGATCCTTGTGGAAGTCGACGTCGCCGGAAAAGATCTCGGCGAGCTGGATGGCCACGGCGTCAGGGAGATTCACGCTTTCGGCGGCGGCAAACAGGGAACTCCGGATTTCGGCTGACCGCAATTCCACGCGCGTCTCGAGTTGCGCGGGGACTTCCTTCAGCTCGATCCCGCGCTCGGTGCGGTCCAGCATGAACAGTTCGCTGCCGTTCAGGTAGCGCATGGACACCAGTCGGCCGTCTGGCGCCGTGGTAGCGCGGACGATCTTTCCCGGCACCAGGTTCCGCACGGCTTTCGCCTCGCGGGCAGAGCGGGCCGCAAGGATCGCTTCGGGATCATCCACCTTCAGTCGGGACAGCAGGGCTGCGATCGTATCGCCGCGCTGAATCCGCTCTTCCCGCACAAAGGGCTGGGAGGGCGCGGCGGACAGCGTTACCACCGGCAGAACCAGCGGTTCCACCACCAGGCGAACCTCGACGGGCGCGCTGACCGAAACCGGCGCCACGGCAAATGCCGCTACCGCGCCAAATCCGCAGCCAGCAAGACCGGCAAGCCACCACGGCCAGCGGCGTTCGTTAGGGACGTTCGGAACTTCAGCCATCCGATGCGGTAAAATCACTTTTTGTTTGATTTGCCGGGGCTTTTTCCGGTTGCCGGGCCGAACTTTAGCAGAAACCCGGGCCGCGGCAAGCTCTGGCCCCGCGGCTGTCCGGACCCCGCCATATGACCTCATATCAGGACACCCTTCCGATTATCCGGCGCGGCAGCGAAGAGCTGCTGGTCGAGCAGGAACTCGTCGAAAGGCTCAAGCGTGGCCGCCCCTTGCGCGTGAAGGCGGGGTTCGACCCGACCGCGCCCGACCTGCATCTTGGCCACACCGTGCTGCTCAACAAGATGCGGCAGTTGCAGGATCTCGGGCATCACGTGATCTTCCTCATCGGAGATTTCACGGGACTGATTGGGGATCCTACGGGCAAAAATGCCACCCGGCCGCCGCTTACACGCGAGGAAATCGCCCGTAACGCTGAAACCTACTCGGCGCAGGTGTTCAAGATCCTCGACCGCGATAAAACCGAAGTCGCATTCAATTCCGCATGGATGGACAAGATGAGTGCGGCGGACGTGGTGCGGCTCGCGGCCCGCTACAACGTGGCGCGTATGCTAGAGCGGGACGATTTCTCGAAGCGCTACCGCAGCGGCCAGTCCATCGCCATCCATGAATTCCTGTATCCGCTGGTGCAAGGCTACGACTCGGTGGCGCTGAAAGCGGACCTCGAGCTCGGCGGTACCGACCAGAAATTCAACCTGCTCGTCGGGCGAGAGTTGCAGAAGGATTACGGTCAGCCGCCGCAATGCGTGCTTACGATGCCGCTGCTGGAAGGGCTGGACGGCGTCAACAAGATGTCGAAATCACTGGGGAATTACATCGGCATCACCGATGCGCCGAACGACATGTTCGGCAAGTTGATGTCGGTGTCCGATACCCTGATGTGGCGATACATCGAGCTGCTGTCTTTCGAGTCACTGGACACCATCCGCGAATGGCGGGCCGCAGTGGAAGCGGGACGCAATCCGCGCGACATCAAGGTGACCTTCGCACAGGAAATTGTTGCGCGCTTCCATACGCGTGCTGCCGCCGAACGCGCGCTCGCCGATTTCGAGGCGCGCTTCAAACAGGGTGAGATCCCGGACGATATTCCGGAGGTGCGAGTCACCGCCAAGGACGCTGAAATCGCGATTCCACAGGTATTGAAAGCGGCAGGCCTGACCGCGAGCACGTCGGAAGCGCTGCGGATGATCGAGCAAGGCGGTGTGCGGCTGGATGGCGGGAAAGTGAGCGACAGAACGCTGCGCTTGAAGCGCGGCCAGACGGTTGTTTTGCAGGTGGGCAAGCGTAAATTTGCCCGCGTGACACTGGATTAAGGACCCCGGAGAACCGTAGCCCATAAGGGTTTGGCGGGGCTGGAGAAAAATCGCGCAAAAAGTCTTGACTCGTTTGTTCCTGGCCGTATAATGGCCGGCTTCGCGCAGCCTTCCTGGCTGTGCCTGTTCTTTAAAAATTTACAGCCGATAGGTGTGGGCGCTTGGGGTGCAGGGTGCTCCGAGCCCAATCCTGATTTAGGTCAGGATCGAGCCGGGGTGTCATAGACACAAGTGCTCACACGGAAATGTTTTAAGTCAGGCTCTGCCTGGTTGCCAGCTTCCTTAGGGAGGCAGGTAATCGTGCAGGGTGTTGATTCCGTTTGAGCAGAAGTAACTTTGCATTAAACGAAGGATTAAACTGAAGAGTTTGATCCTGGCTCAGATTGAACGCTGGCGGCATGCCTTA
>CAZXNF010000060.1:0-11642 GCA_964641785.1 uncultured Streptomycetaceae bacterium
TCCCGCAGCAGCGCATCCACGTATTCGTAGATCATCGCGCGGTTGTTGGGATAGCGTGCCAGCCCGTCGCGGTAGATCGCGAGCGCGCCCTCGGCGTCCCCCACGGCGAGCGCAAGGCGCCCCGACAACGTGGTGATCATCGGGTGCGGCGGGGCGATCTTCACCAGTTGCGCGAGCTCCTTCTGCGCCCGCGGGTACTGCTTGCCGGCGTATAGCGCCACCGTCAGCCCGTAGCGGGTCGCGGTCTCGTTGAGAAACTTGCGCGCCTTCAGGCTTTCCTCGAAAAATTCCAGCGCCTCGCGCGGGCTGTCCGTCAGCACGCGCAGCTTGGCCCGCACCAGCAGAAACTCGAGCGAGTCGGGAACCTGGCGGTACTTGAGCTGGTCCGCGCGGCCCTGCATGTCCGCCATGCGCTCGTAGCTCATGGGATGGGTGCGCAGGTAGGCGGGCGCCGCGCCCGTGTCCACGATGCGGGTCGCCTTCTGCAGCCGCTCGAAAAAGGCCGGCATCGCCTGCGGGTCGTAACCGGCGCCTTCCAGGATCTGGATGCCGACGCGGTCGGCCTCGCGCTCGTTGTCGCGCGTGAAATTGAGCTGCGACTGGATCGCGCCGGCCTGCGCCCCCACGATCGCCGCGGAGGCCAGGTCGGGGCTGGAACGCGCCGCCAGCACGGCCAGCGCGATCGCGGCCATGGTCAGCACCGCGTTGTCCTTCTGCCGCGCGATCTGGCGCGCGATGTGGCGCTGCACGACGTGGCCAACCTCGTGACCCACGACCGCCGCCAGCTCCGATTCGCTCTGCGACGCGAGAAACAGGCCGGTGTGCACACCGATGAAGCCGCCGGGCAGGGCGAAGGCGTTGATGGTCGCTTCGCGAATCAGGAAAAACTCGAAGGTCTGCCGAGAATCCGCGCTCGCGGCCACCAGCCTGTAGCCCAGGCTGTTCAGGTAATCCGTGGCTTCCGGATCGTCGAGGTAGGCGGGGTCAGCGCGGATTTCCCGCATGATCGACTCGCCGATCCGACGTTCGTCGCGCGGCGTGACATCCGCCTGCGCGACATCGCCGAGGTCGGGGAGCGTTTGCGGGAGCGCGATCGCGAACGTCGCGGCAAGCAGGGCCGCGAGCAGCACGCGGAAGGCCTGTTTCATGGTGCTATGATACCTGCGACCTGCCGGAGGTTCCGCCGCCCGAGTTGTCCCTTGGTCTCTTGGTCTCCTGGTCACCATTCCCGTCTCCGTTCCCGTTCATCCTTTCCCCCCCCAGCCATGGCCGCGCGACCCAGCACCCTCAGCCATTTCGATGCCGACGGCAGCGCGCACATGGTCGACGTCGGTGGGAAGGACGAGACACGGCGGGTGGCGATCGCGCGCGGGCGCATCGCCATGCGCCGCGCCACCCTCGAGCAGGTGTTGGCAGGCCGCGCGAAGAAGGGCGACGTGCTGGGGGTCGCACGGCTGGCCGCGATCCAGGGCGCCAAGCGCACGCCGGAACTGATCCCGCTCGCCCACCCGCTGGCCTTGACCCACGTCAGCGCCGAATTCGGAATCACGCGCAGC
Source organism: uncultured Streptomycetaceae bacterium (assembly GCA_964641785.1). GTDB lineage: Bacteria > Pseudomonadota > Gammaproteobacteria > Burkholderiales > SG8-41 > CAZXNF01. The sequence continues at coordinate 1,557 of CAZXNF010000060.1, forward strand.
CGCCCGGCAGTGATCTGCACCGTCACGGCGGAAACGGTCGGCCGCACCGGTGTCGAGATGGAGGCCCTGACCGCCTGCGCGGTCGGCCTCCTGACCGTCTACGACATGCTGAAAGCCGTCGATCGCGGCATGCGCATCGAAGCCATCGAACTGCTCGAAAAGCAGGGCGGAAAATCCGGGCTTTGGCGGCGGGCCTGATCCCCGCTCATGACCATGCCCCCCATACTGAACGCCCGTCGCCGCACGCTTCGTGCCTTGGCCCTGGGCGCCGCCTGGATCGTCGGGCTCGGCGCAGGGGTACTGCGCGCGGGTCAGGCCCTCGCGGCGGCCTGGAACAAGCCGGGGTTTGAAGCCAAGGCCGTCGCCGATGTCCTGAAAAGCCTGGGCGCCGCCCCGCTCGCGGAGAGCCGGGACATCGTGATTTCAGCGCCCGACATTGCGGAAAATGGCGCCGAAGTGCCGGTCACCGTGACGAGCCGGATTCCGAATACCCAGTCCCTGTCGCTCATTGCGGAAAAAAACCCTTTCCCGCTCGTCGCGACCTTCGAGTTCGAAGCCGGAATCGAGCCCACCGTCTTGCTGCGGATCAAGATGGCGGAAACCGCCCGCCTGCGCTGCGTCGTCAAGGCCGACGGTCGTTTCTACACCGCCGCGCGCGAGGTCAAGATCACCCTCGGCGGCTGCGGCGCCTGAATGATGGACCGACCATGAGCGAACCGACCCGTCTGCGTGCCGTCCTGCAGGGCGATGTTGCCGATGTGCGCATACGCATGGCGCATCCGATGGAAACCGGGCTGCGACGGGATGCCAAAGGTGCTCTGGTACCGCTGCATTTCATCCAGAGCGTGCTGGTGCAGCACAACGGGAAGACCGTGCTCGACGCGCAGTGGAGTCAGGCCGTCTCCAGCAATCCGCTACTGGGCCTGCGCCTGCGGAACGCGAAAGCCGGCGACCGCATTACCGTCTCCTGGGTCGACAACCGGGGCGACAAGCGCACAGACGAATCCCCGGTGCTTGCCGCCTGAGATCAGGTGTTCCGGCACTCCGCTGGAACGAAGCGGTAGCTGTTCGTGCTGCCGGTGGCACATTGCCAAGCTACGCGCCCGCTGGGATTCAGGGACGGCCTCAACAGGATGGTCACCGCCGTACCGATCGTGAGCGAGGTTCCCTCCACCGAGATGGTGCCGGTGTTGTTGACGGTGCCGCTGGCCACACGTCCGGCGTTCACCACCGTCAGTCCAAGGCCTGACGAGCCCAGCGTGCCGTCGGTCGCGGCTTTCTCAGCGATAGTCGTGCGGTAGTTGCTGGCGGCGATCACCAGATCGGACACTTTGCTGCGGATGGTGTAATCCGAATACACCGGAAACGCCACGGAGGCGAGAATGCCGATAATGGCCACCACGATCATGAGTTCGATGAGCGTGAACCCGTGTGTTGCGTATCTGCCCAAACGAATGGACCTGGAATTCATCATGAACCCTCACGCCTGCAGGTTACCGGGATGCGGCCCTCACACGCCGCACCAATAACAAGGCCCCGCGAGGGGCCTTGTTACTACACTACCTACTGTCAGGAACAGCTTACGTGTTGCGGCACTCGGCCGGCACGTACTTGTAGATGCCGGTATTGAGGGTGGCGCACTGCCAGGCAATCCGGCCGCCCGGGTTGATCGACGGACGCAGGAAGATCGTGACGTTGGTGCCGATGGTGGCGCTCGATCCTTCGATCGTGATCGAGCCCGTGTTCAACACCGTACCGCTGGAAACGCGGCCGCCTGTGGTAACGGTGAGGCCCACGCCGGAGGAGCCCAGCGTGCCGTCGTTTTGCGCCTTTTCCGCGATCGTGGTCTTGAAACCGCTGGCAGCCAGCACGAGTTCCGAAACCTTGGCACGGATGGTGTAGTCACTGTACGCCGGCAGCGCGACGGCCGCCAGAATACCGATGATCGCCACCACGATCATCAATTCGATCAGGGTAAAACCCCGTTGGATGCGTTGCATGAAAGATCTCCTGGTTAACAACAACCTGCTGAATACTGAAAACCAAACGCCAAACCGGTTTGGCACCTGCCTCCATAATGTGAGCAAACTCCATGCCACCCGCATGCGGACATTTAAGCCCATGAAAAATAGTTGGAAATAATGTTGATTTCACACTCCCCGCCGGCCTTGTGTGACCATTGCCACCGATGTTTCGGCACCGGCTTGCGGGGCGGGTGGTGTCCGCTGCACCGAGCGTGCATTCCGACACGGTTTCAAGCGGGTTTATCGCCATCCCGGTAGGCGCGGCGCTACGTCGACTGCGTGCGCAGCACGCCCTGCTCCAGCCAAAGTGACAATTTTCGTCACTATTCGCCGCAACACGTCTGGCTGTCGCAGAACCGTACTGGCATCCGGCACGATGCAGCCCACTGTTCGGCGTGGCGTTACCTTGTGGTGAGCGCGTGCAGTCCGGCGAGCGACGAGGCCCAGTCGTCGGCCGTGCGCTGGCGATGCAGCCGGACGCTGGCATACCACGGCATCGTGCTGCCACTCTCCAGGTAACGCCATTCGGCAACCGCGGGTACCAGTACCTCCGCCGGCACGCCCAGCGCGCCAGCCAGATGGGCCACGGAGCCGCACACCGTCACCACGCGGTCGAGCGCGGACATCAGCGCGGCAACCCCGTCGATATCGCTGGCCGCGTCCACGCAGCGCAGAAGGCGCCGTCCCGTCGCGCGCTCGGCCTGCCGGCATTCCTCCTCCGTCGCATCCCATTGCAGGGACACCAGGGTGGCACCCGCCGGTAACGCCGCCAGCAATGCGGATAGCGGCAGCGAGCGCGTCTGCGTCCGCGTGGCCGGCGTGCCGCCGCGCCAGGCGATGCCGAGCAGCGGCCGGGCTGCCGCGTCCAGTTGCTCCCGCCACACGCGCACGCGCGCCGGGTCGGCGACAAGGTACGCGCTGCCCCCGGGAAAATCTGTCTTGGCAGACCGCAAGAACTGCGGCAGGCAACCGAGGTAGGTGTCCAACGCCTCCGCCGGCAGCCCGCCGGGCAGGCGGCGCGCAGCGTCTTCACGCCGACCCGATGACGGCAGTATCTGCAAGCCGGCGAACGCCCGCGCGGCCAATGGCACGAGGCGCGCATCGCATTCGAGGATCACGCGCCCGACGCGGGCAGTGGCCTCCGCAAGGCAGCTCATGAACATGATCTGGTCGCCCAGGCCCTGCTCCGCGCGCACAAGCAGGGTGGCATCCGGGCACGATGCCCCGTTCCAAGGGCGCTGCAGGTCCCAGTGCTGCCGCCGCCAGTCCAGCATGCGCAGGCGCCACGCATAATCGGACCAGCCGGCCGCGAACTGCTGCTGTGCTAGCAGTAGAAATCCGCGTTGCACGTGGGCTTCGGCAAACTCGGGATCCGCCGCGAGCGCGGCGTCCAGTTCGCGGCGAGCGTCGGTGTGCCGCCCTTCGTCCACGGCAAGCAATCCACCGTAGTAGCGCGAATCTGCCGCGCTTGGTTGCAAAGCGATCGCGCGTCGCAGCAGCGGCGCGGCCTCTGCCACTTCACCGTGCTCGCGCAGGCAGGCGCCCAGATTGATCAACGCCGGCCAGTTCTCGACGTCGCGCGCGAGGGCCGCCCGGTAGCTTTCGATGGCTTGCGCGGTGGCCCCCGTCTGCCGGTACAGGCTGCCGCACAGCGCATGAAACGCTGCGCTGTCGGCACCGGCCGCCCGCGCGGCCTCGGCCTGTCGCCGGGCTTCCGCATCGTCGCCGGCCTGCGCCGCGCGCTGTGCAGCGTCCACCAGCGCCTCCGCCGAGGCCGCCGCGGAATCGTGCCCCTCGACTCTCTCCTCATGATCCGCCCCATCCAGTCGTCGCGCGACCCGCGCCAGCAGCTCCGGCCAGTCGCCCGCGGCGCGCTGACGCAGCAGTTCGACCGATGGATACCAGGGCATGGTGGGCGCATCCCGCAGGTAGCGCCAGTCGGGCGTGGCATGCACCAGGATCCAGGTCGGCGCGCCGAGCGCCCCGGCGAGATGGATCACCGCGGTGCACACAGAAATCACCAGATCGAGTTCGGCCACCAGCGCTGCCGTTTCCGCGTAATCGTCGATCGCTTCCGGCCAGTGATGCAGGCGAAAGCCGTGCGCAGCCTCTGCTGCGGCCACCTCCGCGGCGCAATCCGTGTACTGCAGGCTGACGAAGTGCGCATCGCCGCAGCCGAGCACCGGCGCCCACGCGGTGAGATCCGCCTGGCGGGATGCGGCATTGGTGTAATGCGTGCCGCCGCGCCAGGAGATGCCGATCTTGCGTCCCGGGCCCAGCGCATCCAGGCGTTCCCGCCAGCGCGCGCGCCGCGCGGGGTCCGCCGTGAGATACGACCGCCGGGTTGGGAAGTCCGCGCGGCTTTTTCGGAAGTAGAGCGGCAGCGAGCCGATTGCGATCTTGCAGTCAGGGGCGTGTGGCGCTTCCGGCAGCCACGACACCTCGCGGCTGATCTGCGACATGCCCTTGACGTACGTGTCCGGAAACGACGTGCGCATGAGGTCCACCAGCTTGGGCTCGCACTCCATCACGACATGCTTTGCCGTCATCAGCAGGTCGGGCAGGCAGGACGCGAACATGATTTCGTCACCGAGCCCCTGCTCGGCGTAGACCAGCACGGTCCGCCCGCTGAGGTCCTCGCCGTCCCACTCGGGCAGCGCGTACTGCGCGAAACGAAAGCTCGGATAGATCGTGCGCCGCGCCTCGTAGACGGGCCAGCCCTGCGCGTAGTCCTCAAGCATGAGCAGTGCCATCGAGCGATTCAGGAGCGCCTTGTCGTGGAACGGGTCCTTCTCCAGCGCAATGGCCGTTTCCGCCAACGCCTCCTCACACCGGCCCAGAAACTGCAGCACCATCGCCAGATTGCAGCGGGCATCCGCCATGGCGGGGTCGAGCCGCACCGCCTCGCGCGCAAGCGCTAGTGCTGCATCGACCTCCCGCTTCTCCGTAAACAGTACGTAAGCGAGGTTGCTCGCCGCGGCGGCAAAGGTGGGCTGCAGGGCCAGGGCGTGACGGTAGTGCCCGATCGCCGCATCAATCTCCCGACGTTTGAGGTTCAACCGGCCAAGGCTGTTGAAGACCTGCGCATCGTCGGGACGCAGCGCCAGCGCCCGGTCGAAGCAGGCCTGCGCTTCCTCAAAGTTCTTGCGATCGAGTTCCACCACCCCGAGGTAGAAATGGGCCTCCCCGAGCTCGGGATCGAAGGTGGCGGCCAACAACAGGCTGTCCACCGCATCGTCCAGCGCGCCGAGCTTGCGCTGGCACAGGCCCAGGTACAGGTGGGCTTCGGCGAAGTCGTGCTGACACTGCCGCACCCGTTCGAAACAACCGGCGGCGGCGGCCCATTGTCTGGCGCGATACGCTGTCACCCCTGCCTCGTAGTCATGGGTCACCAATGCCAGCGCCTGTGCAGCGGTCAGCGCGGGAGATGCGACATCGACTGCCGGGGCCGCCGGGGTCGTCTCGCCGCGCAGGTGTTTGAACAACTTACGCAGCATGCGGGTCCGCCTCGCGAGGCCTCATGGTGCGAGCGTCCTGAGCGTGTGCACCGCCCCAGCGAACGCGGCAGGCCAACCGCCGGCCGTCCAGTGCACCAGACGCAGGAAGGGGTACCACGGCCAGCGTTCGCCGCTGCGCGGATACCGCCACTCCGGCGCGGCCGGCAGCAGGACGCAGCCGGGCACGCCGAGTGCGCCCGCCAGGTGCGCCAACGTGTTGTCCACGGTCACCACGCGCCCCGCCGCCGTCAGCAGCGCAGCGATCTCGTCGAGATTGCCGGCCGTTTCCGGAAACAGGTGCAGGCGCGCGCGCGTCGACACGGGCAGCGTCGCCACGTCCGCCGCGACGTCCCCGTACTGCGCGCTGGCCACGGCGGGGTGACCGTCCAGGAGTGGCGCGCAGTCCGTCAGCGCGGCCGACCGCAGGTGGCCGCGCGTGCGGAGGGACCCCCCGCGCCACGCGAGCGCGAGCCAGGGTCCGGCCTGGCGCGACTGCAAGCGATGGCGCCAGGCCTCGACCCTGGCCGGATCGGCAACCAGAAACCGGTTCGTCGCTGGAACCGCCGACGCACGAAACAGTCGTGGCAGGCTGCCGATGGGGATCTCCAGGTCCGCAGCCGGCAAGGGTGCAGTGCCCCGCGCATGGCCGACGACCGTCGCCGCCGGAAACGAGCGAGCGAATAATCCCGCGAGGCGCGGGTCACAGGCGATCGTCACCCCGGCGCCCGCCCGCGCGAGTGCTTCCGGCAAACAGGACGCGAACATGATCTCGTCGCCCAGTCCCTGCTCGCCGAAGATGAGTAAGCGCCGCCCGTTTAAGGGATCGCCCTGCCAGCGCGGCGCACCCGCACTCCCCGCATCCGTGCCGGTCGCCGTGAAGCGCTGTTCGTACTCCGACCAGCCTCGCGCGTAATCGCCCTGCGCGAGGCGCGTGGTGCAGCGATTGATCCAGGCGTCGCCGAAGGCCGGCGCCAGCGCGAGCGCGGCGTCGTAGGCGGCGATGGCGTCGTCGAGGCGGCCCAGATCGCGCAGGGCATGGCCGGTCGCCGACACGATCTCCGGCGTCTTGGGACGCGCCGCATCCGCCCGCCGGAAGCGCTCGAGCGCTTCCGCGGGGGTACCGGTTTCCAGCGAGAGCAGGCCCAGGTTGTGCTCGGCCTCCGGCAGGCTTGGCTGCACCGTCAGCGCACGTTCGAGGCTCGCCCGCCCCGCGGCGTAATCGCCGTGCAGATACTGCGTGTAGCCGAGCTGGCACCAGAAATCGGCGCGCGCCGGCGCCTCCGCCACCGCGCGGCCGTACGCCGCGCAGGCTGCCGCCAGATCGCCGGCCAGCTTTGCGCAGGCGCCGCGCAGGAACAGGGCCATCGGACGCGCCTGCTCGGCGGGCGGTAACTGGTCGAGTTCCGCCACGGCGGCCGCAAGGTCGCCGGCGCCCAGCCAGGCCTCCGCGCAGGCCTCGCGAAACTCGGGCCGCGCTGGCGCGAAGTGCGCGGCCAGCACGTAGTGATCGATGGCGTCTTCCCAGCGCTGCTGCGCGGCCAGCGCGAGTCCCAGCTCGTAATGCGCGTCGGCATCATCGTGGGCGCGGTCGACCGCAGCTTCGAGCAGCGGCACGGCCTCCGGGTATGCGCCGCGGGCTCTGGCCTCGCGGCCGCGCGCGAGCAACGCCGCGGCGGTTTCATCGTTCGACGCCGGCGCGGCAGTCATCGCGGGAGCAACGTCCCTCAATCCGCGCCGGGCGGCCCGGACCGCAGGCCCGTCGTATCGACGAACACGTTCCACACGACGTCGGGATGCGCCTGGGCGACCTCGGTGAACAGCGCCTTCCACCATTTGGAGGGCCGAATGGTCACGTGCGCGTTCTCGCCATTGGGCAGATGCGTTTTGGCCGGATACGACGCCACCGCGGCGAACACGAAGCGGCGCGCGTAGCCGAACATTTCGCCGATGATCCAGCGCAGGTCCTCTTCACCGCAGTGTTCGAGCACGTCGGTGGTGAGTACTCCGTCGAAGGGGCCCGCCGGCAACGCGGAAAACGGCACATGGCAGGGGTCGTAGCAGGCGATCTCGTCAACATCCCAGTAGTCCACGACGCTGTCGATGCGGCCCACGCCGGGCACGTCGAAGCCCACCAGCTCGTACTGCAAGCCCTTGCCGCAGCCGTAGTCGAGCAGCGTGCGCGCGCCGGTGCGCTCGATCAAGGCCTTGATGCGGCTCAGGTGCGGCAGCAGGCTCACGCCGGGATAGGTTTCCTCCGCCGTCAGTCCCAGCCGCTGTTCGCCCTCCTGGTGGAGCATGCTGTACAGCGCGATCATCTCGCGGTACCGGTGGCTCGGATTCTGACGATCGTAGGCCATGAGTGACTTTACTTGGCGGAAGAAAACACGGGAGGGTCTGCAGGAAGGATACCAAGGCATGCGCCCCCCGTCGCGCCATTCAGCCGCGCGGCTCCAGATAGAGTTGCGGCGTGCCGGTGTGCGGCAGGGTCAGCGCCACGACATAGGCTGCACTGTCGCACCATGCCGCAAAGGCCTGCGCGCGTTCGGGCGCAACCGCCACGCACAGCGCCGGGCGGCAGCGGGCGAGCAGTTCGCGCGCGCCGGCGAGCACGGCCAGTTCTTCGCCGAACACATCGATGCCCACGAAATCGACCCGCTCCAGTGCGAGCGCATCCAGCGACCGCCGTTCGACCGGCCCATCCTCCGCAGCCTCGACACGCATGCCGGCGGAATCGTGCCGCCGCGAGGAAGGACGCAGGGTGCCGCGGCCGGCGACGGCCGCGGCCGCCACGTCCAACGTCTCCGCAGAAACGGCATTCGCCGCCAGATTGCGCGCGAGCAGGTCCGCCACCGGAGGATTCGGTTCGAGTACGATCAGCCGCTGTGGCGCCAGAAAACGGCCCAGGTACACGGCGCGGTTACCTGCGTGCGCACCCACTTCGAGCAAAGCCCCGCCCGGCGCAAGACGCGCAGCCAGCGCATCGAGCCCGGCGCCATCGGCAAAGCGCCCCTGCAGGTGCTCGCGCTGGCGCGGGTCGAAAGGGTCGTCCACGCAGAACCGGAAGGACTCGCCGCGGTGCGTGAACGCGCGGTGGAATCCCGACGCGCGGCAGCGCTCGGCAATCATCGCCTCGACCGCCAGCCGCCACTGCGCATCGGTGGCCCCGCGCGGGCCGGTGGAATGCAGGCCGCGCCGGTTGATGAACAAGGGCTCCCGCAGCTTGCGGCAACGGTGCGCGGCCCAGACGCGGTAGTAGTAGTCGAAGTCCTCGCCACAATCGAGGTCCGTCGCAAAAGGCGTGGCTGCGGCGACGGCGCTGCGCACGAAGTGTCCCATCTGCAGCGTGAACCACGGATCGTTGCCCAGCAAATCGCCCACGCCGGCGATCGCCTCCAATTGGCCCGCACGCAGCGTCGTGCCCTGCTCGTCGGCGTCGAGTTCGCAGATGGCGCCCCACACGGCGTCGTAGCCCGAAGCCAGCGCGGCGTGCGCCGCGCGAAACGCAGCGGGATGCATCAGATCATCGGCATCGAGGAAGAACACCCATTCGCAGCCTGCTTCCATTACGCGCGCAACGCCCAGGTTGCGCGCGGCGGAACGCCCGAGCCGGCCCTGCGTGTCGTCAATCGCGATCAGTTCATAAGCATCGAACGGGCCGGTGGCGGCGGCAAACGCCTCCGCCACCGAATCCTTCGCGTCCTCGGCAAGCAGTTCGTGGCCCGGACCGACCGGGGTGATGACGCCGACTTTCATGCAGGGCCTGACTGCAGGGTCTGCGCGAGCGCTTTCGCGACTGCGGACCAGTCGCCGGCGGCGGCCTGCCGCCACAATCTTGCGGCGGGATACCAGACGCTGCGGTCGCCGCTGCGCCCCCAGCGCCAGTCGGCCGCCTGCGGCAGTACGATCCATACCGGCCGGCCGAGCGCGCCGGCGAGATGCGCGAGCGTGTTGTCCACGGTAATGACGCGGTCGAGCGCGCTCACCAGCGCCGCCAGTTCGTCGAGGTCCGACGCCGGAAACTCTGGCACCAGCGGCGCCGTGCCGGTCAACGTCTGAATCCGGGCGCGTTCATCGGCGCCCGCGTCCTGCTGCAGGACGACCCAGCGTACGCCCGAAACCTGAAACGTCGGCGCCCAGTCCGCCAGCGGCATGGCGCGCAGGGCCGCGCGGCTCTTTGCCGTGCCGCCGCGCCAAGCGATGCCCACCGTCGTGCCCGCCCCTGCGGACGCCAGCCACGCCCGCCAGTGCGCCACGCGCGCCGGATCGGCCTGCAGGTAGCCGCCCTGTGCGGGAAAGGCCGCGCGTGTGCGCCGCAGGAAACGCGGCAGCGACCCGATGGCGCTTTGACACGCGAGTGCCGGATGCGCGGCCAGCCAGCGCCGGTCACCGTCGCGCGGCGCGCCGTGCACGCGCAGGCCTGGAAAGGAACGCGCGAACAGCGGTGCGAGCCGCGCATCGCATTCGAGCACCACGGCGCCGGCCCGCATGAGCGCCTCCGGCACGCAGGACGCGAACATGATCTCGTCGCCCACGCCCTGCTCGCCGTAGACGAGCAGCGGCTGGCC
>CAZXNF010000061.1:0-5914 GCA_964641785.1 uncultured Streptomycetaceae bacterium
GCGCGTTCGCCTCCAGCCAGTCGTTGCCGAAGCCCCATTTCTCCAGCGTGCCGACCTTGAAGTTCTCGACCAGCACGTCGCATTTTTTGATCAGCGCGGCCAGCACGTCCTGTCCCGGCTTCACCGCCATGTTGAGCGTGAGGGAACGCTTGTTGCGGTTGAGGCCCAGGAAGTACGCGGCCTCGCCTTCCGCGAACGGCGGGCCCCAGGTGCGGGTGTCGTCACCGGTACCGGGCGGCTCCACCTTGATGACTTCCGCGCCCATGTCGCCGAGCATCATCGTGCACAGCGGTCCCGCGAGGATGCGCGTCAGGTCGAGCACGCGCAGCCCGGCCAGCGCGCCGGCGTTGTCGGTGGTCATCGCTAAGGCTGAGTCAAAAATTGACCGCCGAGGCGCGGAAACGCGAAGGTGATCTCCTCACGCCTCACCCCACACGCCTCACTTCTTCTTCCGTCGCATTGCCGGCGGCGCGTTGAGATCCCGCTCGCAGCCGTCAAGGTAGCGGTCAAGTTCGCGCTTGGCCTTGGCGCGGAACTGATTGAAGTTCGGCTTGCGGCCGGCGAGGAAGGCATCCATGCCCTCGTTGGCCTCCGGCGAACCCCACACGTGCGCGAGCAGCTCCATGCCGTGCTGCCACGATGAATACAGGTTGTCCGATTCGAAGTTGAGCGAGCGCTTGGTCATGCGGATGGTGAGCGCGCTGTGGCCCTTCATGGTCTGGCACCACTTGAGCGTTTCCTTCAGCAGGTCCTTCTGCGGCACGCACTTGTTGATGAGACCGACCTCGACCGCCTCCTTGGCGGTGAAGCGCCGGGCGCAGAAGATCATCTCGCGCGCGAGCCGTTCGCCGATGATGCGCGGCAGGTACTGGGTCGCGCCCACGGTCGGGCAGGCACCGACCTTGGCACCGGTCTGGCCAAGAACGGCGTTGTCGGAGGCGATCACGACGTCGCACCACAGCGCGAGCTCGTGGCCGCCGCCCATACACCAGCCGTTGACCATGGCGATCACCGGGATCGGCAGGCCGCGAATGGTCATCGCCAGCCCCAGCATGCGGTCGTTCCACATGTAGGCGTTGGTGAAGTTGAGCCGTTTCATGGCGTAAAAGTCGCCGCCGGCCGAAAAGGCTTTATCACCGGCGCCGGTGACGACGGCGCAGACGATGGACGGATCTTCGCGCGTGGACTTCAGCGCGTCGATCATCTCGTCGAGCGACTGCTCGCGGAAGGCGTTCAGCACGCGCGGCCGGTTGATCGTGATCCACGCCACTTGGTCCTTCACTTCGAACAGGATGTCCGTGTACTTTTTGCGACGGGCGATGGACTTGCGTGCGGCCATGGGTGTCCTCGGCTGGGGGTAGAAGGAATCTGCGGGAATCGGAACGCCAGCGCCCCGATGGGCTCTCGCGCAAGCAAAACGACGATGAGTTTACCAGAGCGATTTTCGGCGCCGGGACCTTGCCTGCCACTCGCACCGCGCGGCAGGCATAATCGGGCGCTGCGCGTGTATCACGCGCAGCGCCCGCCGTGAGACTCCCTCCCGCTCTTCACCACCGCAACTACCGTCTCTACTTCGCCGGGCAGGGCCTGTCCGTCCTCGGCACGTGGATGCAGCGCATGGCCATGCCGTGGCTCGTCTACCGGCTGTCCGGCTCGGAGCTGCTGCTGGGCGTCACCGGCTTCATCAGCAATTTTCCCGTGCTCCTGCTCGCGCCGTTGGGCGGCCTGCTGGCCGACCGCGTGGACCGCCGCAAGCTGCTCGCCATCACCCAGGTGCTCGCCATGCTGCAGGCCTTCGCGCTCGCCGCGTTGACCTGGACCGGCACCACCCAGGTCTGGCATGTGCTGGCCCTCGCCGGCGTGCTGGGCGTCATCAACGCCTTCGACACCCCCACCCGCCAGTCGCTGGCGGTGGAACTGCTCGACGACCGGCGCGACCTGCCGAGCGCGATCGCGCTCAATTCGCTGGTCAACAACTCCGGCCGGCTGATTGGCCCCTCGGTCGCCGGCCTGCTGCTCGCGGCCTTCAGCGAGAGCGTGTGTTTTCTGGTCAACGCGCTGAGCTATGTCGCCGTGCTGGCGGCGCTGTTCTGCATGCGGATCACGCCACTGCCGCGCGTGCATCTCAAGCGATCGCTGGGCAGCGATTTGCACGGCGCGTTCACGACCGCGTGGTGCTTCCCGCCGATCCGGCTGACGCTGGTGATGGTCGTGCTGGTCGGCTTTCTGGTGATGCCCTACACCACGCTGATGCCGGCGTTCGTCGCGGTGCTGGGCGGCGGTGCGCATACCATGGGCTTCCTGATCAGCGCCGCGGGCGTCGGCGCCGTATCCGGCGCCGCGTTTCTGGCATGGCGGCCGTCCATCGCCGGCCTGTGGCGGGTGCTGGCGCTGGCGGCGGGCACCACGGGCGCCGGGCTGGCATTGGTCGCGCTGTCCCCGTCGCCCTGGCTGTCCGGGCTGCTGATGATCGCCGTCGGCTTCGGCGCCATCATCGCCTCGGCCTCCGCCAATACCATCCTGCAATCCATCGTCGCCGACGACATGCGCGGGCGCATCGCCAGCCTCTACACGATGGCCTTCATGGGCATGTCGCCGCTCGGCGCGCTGGCGCTCGGCGCACTGGCGGAAGCCGCCGGCATCCGCGTGGCCTTCGTCGTCGGCGGCACGCTGTGCGTGTTCGGCGCCCTGCTGTTCGCCCGCCGGCTCCCCGCGCTGCGGCGCCGGCTCGCGCAAGAGCAGCCCTCGATCATCCTCCCCTGAGCTACCATTTCGCCATGGCCAACGAACTGCGCCGCTGCCACGACTGCAACTCCCCCGTTGCTGCACGGGCCCGCTTTTGCCAGCGCTGCGGCGCGCGCCTGCCGCATCGGCGCCATGCCGCACCTGCAGTCCCTTTGCCTTTCCCTTCCACCCAGGTTCACCGGAGCCGCCATGACGGATCGCGTTGAAGCCCGCCTGAAGGAACTCGGACTGGTCCTGCCCTCGGCGGCCGCGCCTGCCGCCAACTACGAACCCTATGCCATCGCCAAGGGGCTGATCTTCATCGCCGGCCAGGCGCCGCTAGTGAACGGCAAGCCGATCGCGGTGGGCCGCGTCGGCGCGGAGGTCTCGCTGGCAGAGGCGGTAAAGGCGGCGCGCGTGTGCGGGCTGAACGTGCTGGCGCAGGTGCAGGCCGCGGTGAACGGCGACTGGCGCCGGCTCAAACGCTGCGTGCGGCTGTGCGGCTACGTGAGTTCGGCCGCCGATTTCTACGACCAGCCGAAGGTGGTGGATGGCGCGTCCGACCTGATGGTTGAAGTGCTCGGCGCGGCGGGCCGGCACTCCCGCTCGGCGATGGGCGCCTACGTGCTGCGCGGCAACGTGCCCGTGGTGGTGGACGCGGTGTTCGAACTCGTCGACTAGTTTCCGGCTAGTGCTGGTCGACCGGCAGACCGGCCGCCTGCTTCACCGCTTTCACGATGTTCACGTAGCCCGTGCAGCGGCACAGGTTGCCTTCCAGCGCGTGGCAGATCTCGTCGTCCGTGGGCTTGGGCTTCACGGCGAGGAACGCCGAGGCCGCCATGATCATGCCCGGCGTGCAGAAGCCGCATTGCAGCGCGTGGCATTCCGAAAACGCTTTCTGCATCGGATGTAAATCGTCGCCCGCATTGACCGTAGCCGCGAGACCCTCGATGGTGGTGATCGCATGCCCTTCCGCCTGCACGGCGAGCATGTTGCAGGACTTCACCGCCTTGCCGTCGAGATGCACCGTGCAGCAGCCGCACTGGCTGGTGTCGCAGCCGACGTGGGTGCCGGTGAGCGCCAATGTGTCGCGCAGGACGTCAACCAGCAGCGTCCGGCCTTCGACTTCCACCGCGTGGTCCTGCCCGTTGACCTTGAGCGTGAGCTTCATCATTTCTTCTTCGCCTTCTGGATGGCCTCCCACACGCGCAGCGGCGTGAGGGGCATGTCGAGGTGGGTGACGCCGACCACGCGCAGCGCGTCGAGCACCGCGTTGTTGAGCGCCGGGATGGAGGCCGTGCAACCGGCCTCGCCAGCGCCCTTGGCGCCGAGCACGTTAATGCGGCTCGGCACCGGGTGGTCTTCCACCCGGATGCGCTTCAGCAGGCCCGCGCGCGGCATGTAGTAGTCCTGGAAAGTGCCGGTCAGGAGCTGGCCGCTCTGCGGGTCGTAGTGCGCCTTTTCGCCGAAGACCTGGCCCGCGCCCTGCGCGACCGCGCCGTGCACCTGGCCCTCGACCACCGCGTGGTTGATGACCACACCGCAGTCGTCCACCGTGTTGTAGTCGAGGATCTCGGTCACGCCGGTCTCGGGGTCGATCTCCACTTCCGCAATATGGCAGCCGTTCGGGTAGGTCGAACCGACGGACCCCTCGCCCAGCACATCGAGCGCGGTCAGGTCCTTGGCCGTCACGTCCGCGGCAAGCTTCATCAGCGGCACCGACTTGCCCATGCCGCTGAAGGCACCGTCCGCAAACGTGACCTGCGACGGTTCGCATTCCAGCGCCTCCGCCGCCAGCGGCGTGGCCTTCTCGATCAGCTTCAGCGCGGCGATCTTGCAGACACTGCCCGCGCCGACCATCGAACGCGAGCCGCCGGTGTGGTTGCCGATCAGCGTTTTTTCGGTCGAGCCTTCGACCAGCCGCACACGGTCGTGCGGCACGCCCAGTGTTTCGGCGATGACGCCGGTGAACGTGGTTTCGTGGCTCTGGCCGCTGGAATGCGCGACCGAATACGCCGTAAACAGGCCGTCGCGATACTCGAGTGCGATTTCATCCTTGTGGAAAGCCCCGGCGCCGGTGCCTTCGATCACCGTCGCCATGCCGATACCGCGCAGGCGACCGCGCTTTTTCGCTTCCGCGCGCCGCGCTTCGAAGCCTTTCCAGTCGGCGAACTTCAGCGCCTTGTCGAGGCAGCCCTCGAAGTCCGCGAGTTCGTATTTCGCGCCCACGGGCGTCGGATACGGAAACGCGTCCATCGGGATGAAGTTCTTGCGCCGCAGTTCCGCGCGATCCATCTTGAGCTTCACTGCCGCCTCGTCCACCAGACGCTCGATGAAGTAGGCGACGTCCGGCCGGCCTGCGCCGCGGTAAGCCGCCACCGGAGCGGCGTTGGTGAGCGCCAGCCGGAAGCGGCCGTAAAGCGCCGGGATGCGGTAGACGCCGGACAGGCAGGTGGCCGGGTTGCGCGTATGGCTCGCGCCGCCGGACGGCGACAGGTAGCCGCCCATGTCGGCGACCCAGTCGAGGTGGATGGCGAGCATTTTGCCCTTCGCATCCACCGCCAGCTTGCCGGTGACGAAATTCGCGCGGCCATGAAAATCGCTGGCGATTCCCTCGGAGCGCGTGGACACCCAGCGCACCGGACGACCCAGTTTGCGCGCCGCGAGCATCAGCGCCGTGTGCTCCGGATACTGCGGGCTGCGGTTGCCGAAGCTGCCGCCGACGTCCTTGGCGAAGATGCGGAACTTGTCTTCCGGCACGTCGGTGGCGGCGGACAACTGCTTCTTCATCATGTTCACGCCCTGCACGCAGGTGTAAACATCGTAGACGCCGCTCGCGGCGTCGTACTGAATCATGCAGACGCGCGGTTCCATCGGATTCGGCACCACGCGCGTGCTTTCGAGCTTCACTTCCACGACGTGCGCGGCTTTGCCCAGCGCCGCCTCGACCGCGGGCAGGTCGCCGGCCTCCCAGTCGAAGAGCTGGTTGTTCGGCACGCCAGCGTGCAGCTGGGGCGCGCCCGGCGCCAGGGCTACATAGGGGTCGATCACCGCATCAAGGTCGCGATAGTCGATTTCCACCAGTTCGGTGGCGTCTTGCGCGGCCGCCTGCGTTTCCGCGATCACCAGCACCACCGGCTCGCCGACGAAGCGCACCTTGCCGTGGGCCAGCGCGGGACGCGGCGTCGGC
>CAZXNF010000061.1:5924-11624 GCA_964641785.1 uncultured Streptomycetaceae bacterium
CGACCGTGTCGATGGAGACGATCTCGGCATGCGCGCGGTCGGCGCGCAGGAAAGCGGCGTACAGCTGGCCGGGCAGGGTCCAGTCAGCGGCGAACTTGCCGTGACCGGTGATGAGGCGCAGATCCTCGACGCGCGTCGCTGAAGCGTGCACGGTATTTTTCTCCTCGGTGAGAACCGTTAGGATAGCGCATCGTGTGCGCCCCGGGCACGCTATTGCCCGCTCCCTTGCCGGATCATTGCGCCGACTTGACACGCTGCTCCCTGTAACCTCCCCGCACCATGACCACCCTGCGCATCCTCGGCGAAGACGACGTCCGCGCCTTGATCGACACCGATCGCGCGCTGGACCTCGCGCGACGGACGCTGCGGGACCAGGCGGACGGGCACAGCCGCCTGTCCACGCCTTCGGCGATGACGCTGGACGCCCGGGCCTACGGGTCGGGGAATTTCAAGTTCAAGGCGGCGACCGTCGGTCATCTGGGCGCCTCCGGCATCCGGCTGATCTCGCGCCGCTCGCCCACCGACCTCGAGGCCTGCAACTACAGCGCCATCTACCGGCACAGCGGACTCGCGCTGTCGGGCCTGGTGCCCGAACTGTGGATCAGCCGCATCCGCACCGCGGCGTTCGGCACGGCGGTGCTCGAGCGCCTCGTCAATCCGGGCCCACTGGTAGTCGCGCTGTTCGGCACCGGCAAGATCGCCCACGAGATGGTGCCCATGCTCGCGCGCGCGCGCTCCCTGTGGCAGAACTGCGGGTCACTTCCCGCCGCCCGGAAAGCATGGCCGCCTTCGCCGCCGCCCATGCGCCCGGGCTGACGTTCCCGCTGCGCGCCGAACCGGACGGCGCGCGCGCGGTCGACGGCGCGGATGTCGTGATCACGCTGACCGAAGCGACCAGTCCCCTGGTGTTTCCCGGCACGCTCAAACCCGGCGCGCTCGTCTGTTCCATGGGCGCCAAAAACGAAGTCGATTACGGCGTGCTGCGCGAATCGCAGCGGCTGATCGTGGACGACCCGGACTTCGCCGCGGAAGTGGGCGATGCCGGCGCATGGATCACGCAGGGACACCTCTCGCGCGAGGCGTTCATGGCGCGTGTCGACGGGCTGGCCTGTGAAGTCGTCGCGGGACAGAAGCCGGCACGGCTCGCCGCGACGGACCGCGTCGTCGCGATCATCCAGGGCATGGCGATCGGCGACATCGCCTTTTCGGCCTTTGCCCTGCAGGAAGCGGAACAGCGCGGCCGCGGAAAACTGGTGGAATTGCCATGAAGAAAATATTCGTCATATCGATCGCGGCGCTGTCGGCAGGACTCGCGGGGCCCGCACCGGCGCAGACCTATCCCGCGAAACCGGTGCGCTTCATCCTGTCCTATCCGCCCGGCGGCGCGACCGACACGCTGGGCCGCATCGTCGCGAAATCGCTGTCGGACGCTTGGGGCGTCAACGTGCTGGCCGACAACCGCCCCGGCGCCAGCGGCAACATCGGCACCGCCCTCTGCGCGAAAGCCCCACCCGACGGCTACACGATGTGCATGGTGGCGCCCGCGCAGGCCATCGCTTCCCGGCTGTCCGTGAACGCCGGCTACGATTCGCTGAAGGATTTCACGCCCGTCACGCTGGTGGCCACCGTGCCGATGCTGTTGGTCGTGCACCCGTCTTTGCCGGTCAGGAACGTCGCGCAATTGATCGCCCTGGCGAAGAAGAATCCGGGCGCCCTCAACTACGCCTCGAGCGGTGGCGGCGCCAGCCCGCACCTGGCGATGGAGCTGCTCAAGCAGCAGGCCGGTATCGATATCGTGTCCATCGTCTACAAGGGTGCCGGCGCGCAGCTGGTCGATCATCTGGCAGGCCGGGTCGAAGTCGCCTTCGCCCCGGCGGTCGGTGTCATCCCGTACGTGAAGGGGGGGCGCCTGCGCGCCGTCGCGGTTTCCACCAAGGAGCCCTTTCCGGTGCTGCCCGACGTGCCGCCGGTCAGTGCGTCGGGTCTTAAGGGCTACGACGCCAGTTTGTGGCAGGGCATTGCGATGCCGGCGAGCGCGCCGCGCGAAGCCGTTAACCGGATGAGCGGGGATCTGGCGAAGGCGTTGAAGGCTCCCGGCATGAAGGAACGCATCCTCGAGCTGGGCGGCGTCGTCGTCGCCAACACGCCGGAGGAATTCAGCGCCTTCTACCAGGCGGAATCCGACAAGTGGGTGCGCGTAGCGAAGACGGCGAACGTGTCGGTGGATTGATTACTGCTTCAAGCGAAATAAGCCGCGGAGACGCCGAGACGCCGAGACGCCAAGGACAACCATGCATAGCGGACCTTCCCGTGTGCAGTTCCTGGCGACTCGGCGCCTTGGTGGCCAATATCTGCTTTTCTCCGCGCACTCTGCGTCTCCGCGGCTATTTCGATTTTAAAGCGGTCCGCGCGAGAAATTCCACCGCGTCCCGCGCGCAGCGGTCGGGCAGGTAGTCGGTGATGTTGTGGTGCGCCCCGGCGTAGACAACGAGTTCGCTGCCCGGGATCAGCCGCTGCATGTCCGCGTAAGCCGACGCGTTGCCGATGGCGTCCTCGCCCGGCGCGACGATCAGGGTCGGGCACCGGATCCGCGCGAGATCGTCCATCCAGTATTGCGTGGTCATGTAGAGGATGAAGCGCTTGACGAAGGCCTCGTCGTTGCGCGCGATCTCGTCCAGGAACCATTCGACCTGCGCCGGCCAGACATGGTCGGGCGGCAGGCGGTCGGCGATGGTGTTCGCGATGAAGGCCCGCAGACCGATGCGCTCCATCTCGGGTATCCACTGCGCGCCCTGGCTGTCCTTGAACCCGGGGCGCGAGGCGAACAGCAGCAGGCTGGCCACCCGCGCCGGCGCGGTGATCGCCAGCCGCTGCGCCAGGTAGCCGCCGCCGGAGGCACCCAGCAGGTGAGCCTGCGGCACGTCCAGATGGTACATCAGTTCCCGCAGGTCCTGCGTCAGGCGCTCGAGCGTCAGCGGCTGGTCGGGCGATGGCACGTCCGATTCGCCGTGCCCGCGCAGGTCCATCCGCACGACGCGGTAGTGCCGTGCGAAAGGCGGGACCATCGCCCGCATGCGTCGCAGGCTGCTCATCGCGGAATGCAGGAGAAACAGGGTGGGTGTTTCCCTCCACGGATCGGTGAAATCGTCGACGGCATAGGCGATCCTGACCCCGTCGCTTGCCGTCATTCGCTGCACCTGGCCACGGCCCGTCACGTTGCGTGGACCCGGTCTTCGGCTCCCGCAAAGTCGCAGGCTTGAATGCGCCCAACCACCGCACCGGTGCTGTTGCGCACTGACGGTGCCGCAAGATGCGCGAGCGTGCGCCTTTCGTTCTCGTCCAGAAGGCCGGTGACGGACAGCACCGCAATCAACGCGGGTACTCGCGCGCGGGCCTCCCCATCTTGAATCTTGAGCGCGATGCCCAACCCCTGACCCGGTACGTAAGCGGTCAGAAATCCTTCCGCGCCGGTCTTCATGATGATGCGTCCTTGCGTGGCCCTCGCGAGTTCCACGCCCGGCTGTCCGGAGCCGGAAAGATATTCGGGATGGCGGCGCATCGCATCGTGAATCGCAACGATCGCCTTGCGCCGCGAGGGTGACGCGGCGCGTGCCTCGGCGAAGCGCGCCAGCAGCAGTGCCATGGCGCCTGTCGACAACGCGGCCGCCGGCAGCGCACAGCCGTCGATCCCGAATGGCAAGGCTCGCGCGTCACCTGCCATGAGTTCGGACAGCACATCGAGATAGAACTGCTGGGCGGGATGCTCGAGACGATCGTAGCCTTCCAGCGCCCAGCCACGATGGCGGGCGACGGTAAGGAATCCACAATGCTTGCCCGAGCAGTTGTGATAGAGGCGCTGCCGCGGATGACCATCCAGAAGCGCGGCGGCCGCAGCCGCCTCATCGGCCGGAACATCCGACCCGCAGACAAGCGCACTTTGATCCAGCCCCAGAGCCGCAAGCCAGGAGGCGACCAAATCGGTCTGAAACGGTTCGCCGCGATGCGACGCGCAGGCCAGCGCCAGATGCCGCGGCGTGAGCCCACAGGCCGCCTCCGCACCGGTTTCGACCAGCGCGATCGCCTGCACCGGCTTCAGCGCGGACCGTGGATACGTGAGCAGACTGGTATCCCCCCAACCCTCAATGATTTCGCCCCGTGCGTTGGCCACCGCCGCCACTCCGAAATGGGCGCTCTCCGCGAGCGGACCCCGCCAGACTTCGACCATTTTGACTAGTGACACCGGTTTCCTTTTCAGGGAGGCGCGCCGCTTGCGGCGCGGGGACTATCGTTACAATAACGCATCGCGCACTCGGACGGCCAGCACGTGCCTTCCGGCGCCCCTCCTCCGTTTCTCAATCAAGGTTCAACATATGGCAGTAGCAAACATCGCCGGCGCCCGGCTCGCCGTCGATATCGGCGGCACGTTCACCGACATCGTGCTGGAGGCACGCGGCCGGCGCTGGACCGGCAAGGTGCTCACCACGCCGCGTGCGCCGGAGGAAGCCGTCGTCGCCGCCGTGCAGGAAATTCTCGCGCGGGCCGGCATCGCGCCCGGCGCGCTCAAGCTCTTCATCCTCGGCACCACGCTCGCCACCAACGCGCTGATCGAGCGCAAGGGCGCGAAGACCGCGCTGCTCACGACGGAAGGCTTCCGCGACCTCGTCGAGATCGGTTGGGAGCACCGCTTCGCGCAGTACGACATCTTCCTCGACAAACCCGCGCCGCTGGTGCCGCGCTATCTGCGCCTGCCGGTACCGGAGCGCATCGACGCCAAGGGCTGCGTGCGGTTGCCGCTCGACGAGGCCGCGGTGACGGCACTGGTGCCGGTGCTGAAAAGAGAAGGCGTGGAGAGTGTCGCCGTCGCCTTCCTGCAGAGCTTCCTGCATCCCGCGCACGAGCAACGCGTGCGGGAAATTCTCAAGCAGGCGCTGCCTGATCTGTGGGTCACGCTGTCTTCCGACGTCTGTCCCGAGATTCGTGAGTACGAGCGCATCTCGACCACTTGCGCGAACGCCTACGTGCAGCCGGTGATGGCCGGTTATCTCAACCGGCTGGAAGCGCGCCTGAAAACGATGGGCATCCGCTGCCCGGTGTATCTCATGACCTCCGGCGGCGCGCTGTGCACGCTCGCCATGGGCGCGGCGGAGCCGGTGCGGCTGGTGGAATCCGGCCCGGCCGGCGGCGAGATCCTCGCGCGCACCGTGGCCGAAAGTTGCGGCGCGCCGCGTGCGCTGTCCTTCGACATGGGCGGCACGACCGCCAAGATCTGCTTCATCGACGATTACGCGCCGGAGATCTCGCGCAGCTTCGAGTTCGGCCGCATGTACCGCTTCCTCAAGGGCAGCGGCCTGCCGATCCGCATCCCGGTGATCGAGATGGTGGAAATCGGCGCCGGCGGCGGCTCCATCGCACGGGTGGACGATCTGGAACGCGTGCAGGTCGGCCCCGACAGCGCGGGCTCGGAGCCGGGCCCGGCGTGCTACGCGCGCGGCGGCGAGCATGCAACCGTCACGGACGCCGATTGCGCGATGGGCCTGCTCGACATCCAGCGCTTCGCCGGCGGCCGCGTCACGTTGGAGCCGAAACGCGCGGAAGCCGCGGTGCTGCGCGACGTGGCGAAACCGCTCAAGGTGGATGCCGCGTTCGGCGCGCTCGCGATCACCGAGATCGTCACCGAGAACATGGCGAACGCCGCGCGCG
>CAZXNF010000062.1:0-3595 GCA_964641785.1 uncultured Streptomycetaceae bacterium
TCGACGATGTACAGCTCACACTGGGACGGATCCCGTTCCTGGCAGTCCGCGAGCTTGCCCGGTAGCCCTAGCGAGTCCAGCACCCCTTTGCGACGCGTCATGTCGCGCGCCTTGCGCGCGGCTTCCCGCGCCCGCGCCGCCTCGATGATCTTCAGCGTGATGATCTTGGCGTCGGTCGGCTTTTCCAGCAGGAACTCGGCCAGTTTCTGGCCCACGATTTCCTGCACCACGGGTGCTACTTCCGAGCTGACCAGCTTGTCCTTGGTCTGGGAGGAGAACTTGGGCTCGGGAATCTTCACCGACAGCACGCAGGTGAGGCCTTCCCGCATGTCGTCGCCGCTGGTATCGACCTTGGCTTTTTTCGCGAGTTCGTTGGACTCGATGTACTGGTTCAGCGTGCGCGTCATGGTCTGGCGCAGCGCGGTCAGATGGGTGCCGCCGTCCCGCTGCGGGATATTGTTGGTGAAGCACTGCACCGTTTCCTGGTAGGAATCGTTCCACTGCATGGCGCATTCGACGGTGATGCCGTCGCGTTCGCCGATGACATAGAAAATGTTCGGGTGCAGCACGCTCTTGCTGCGGTTCATGTATTCGACGAACGCCTTGACGCCACCGCCGTGCGCGAAGTTTTCCTGCTTGCCCGTACGCTGGTCCAGCAGGGTGATTTTCACGCCGTGGTTCAGAAACGAAAGCTCGCGCAGGCGCCGGGCCAGAATCTCGTAATGGAATTCAACCTTGCCGAAGGTTTCCTTGCTGGCGAGGAAATGGACTTCCGTACCGCGCTTTTCCGTCTTGCCGGTGGCCTTGATCGGCGCGACGGCCACGCCGTCTCGGAACTCCAGATAATGCACTTTGCCGTCGCGCAGGACGGTGAGCCGCAGCCACTCGGACAGCGCGTTCACCACGGAGACGCCGACGCCGTGGAGGCCGCCGGAAACCTTGTAGGAATTCTGGTCGAACTTGCCGCCGGCGTGCAGTTCCGTCATCACGATTTCGGCGGCGCTGCGCTTGAATTCGTCGTCACTCTTGACGTCCACCGGGATACCGCGTCCGTTGTCGACGACGCTGATGGAATTGTCCGGATGGATGGTGATGGTGATTTCGTTGCAGTGGCCCGCCAGCGCCTCATCGATCGCGTTGTCGAGCACTTCGAACACCATGTGGTGCAGGCCGGTGCCGTCGGCGGTGTCGCCGATGTACATCCCGGGCCGCTTGCGGACGGCTTCCAACCCCTTGAGGACCTTGATGCTGTCGGCGTCGTAGTCTTGTTGTTTTTCTGCCATGTTCCTGGACTTCCTGCTTGTGCGTGATGGTTGGTTTCAGGTTTTACGAATCAGATCCGCATCGGCATTACGACGTACCGGAATTCCGGCAGATCGGGCATGCTGATCAAAACGCTGCTGTTGGCGTCCCCCAGGCCGCAATGGACCTGTTCGCGCTGCACATTGGTCAGTACGTCGAGCAGATAATTGACGTTGAATCCGATGTCGAGCGCCTCACCCTGGTAGTCGATTTCGATATCTTCGGAGGCTTCCTCCTGCTCGGTATTCGTGCAGGAGATCCGCAACGTATTGGCCGTCAGCATCCAGCGCACCCCGCGAAACTTTTCGTTCGACAGAATGGCGACCCGCTGCAGGGCCTGCTGCAGCGTCGTCCGCGCGATGGTGAAGGTTTTCTGCGAACTGGCGGGAATGACGCGCTGGTAATCCGGAAACTTGCCGTCCACCACTTTCGTGACCAGTTCGATGTTGCCGAAAGCGAAGCGGGCCTGGTTGGGCGCGAGCTGCACGTTGACGGGTTCGTCGCCATCGCCGAGCAGCTTGACCAGTTCCACCACCGCCTTGCGCGGCAGGATGGCCTCCTGGCGTTCCTTGACTCCTTCCAGGGAGCGCATCGCCAACGCCAGCCGGTGGCCGTCGGTGGCCACCGCCTTGAGCTTGCCTTCCTCCAGCACCAGCAACATGCCGTTCAGGTAGTAGCGTATGTCCTGTTGCGCCATCGCATACTGCACCAGCAACAGCAGGGAGCGCAGCGCGCCCTGCGGGATCGAGAACGTGACGGCCCCCTCGGTCGCCGGGGAGACCTTGGGAAAGTCGTCGGCCGGCAGCGTCTGCAGATTGAAGCGGCTCTTGCCCGCCTTCACCTGCACGCGGTTCGGCTGGGCCTCCAGGGTAACGTCCGCACCATCGGGTAGCGAACGCAGAATGTCGTGCAGCTTCCGGGCCGATACGGTGATTGGTTGCGCGACCTTGGCATCTCCGCCGGCTGAAAACTTCGCGGTCACCTGAATTTCGAGATCCGTGGCCACCAGCTGCAACACGTTCTCGCGCTGTTCGAGCAGCACGTTGGAGAGGATCGGCAGCGTGTGACGCTTTTCGACGATGCCGGTAACCGCCTGGAGGGGCTTCAGCAGATCGTCGCGGCTGGCTTGTAGTAGTTTCATAAGATATATATATAAAGAATAAGACTAGTAGTAATGCGTCCCGGACTGTGGATAAATTGCATCCCTGTCCTGCCGCCGCCGTGGTGGGCTGAGTTCTGCAAGCCTTCGTGTCGTGCAAGCCTGTGGGGCTGTTGTGGTCAAACTGTGGAGGAAATCCGGCGTTGTCCGGAAAGCCTCGTTATGCACAGTTTGTTCAGCGTAGATCAACTGCGCAGCACCTTGAGCAGAGAAACAAAATCCCGCGTGATATCGGTGTTCGCCGACCGCAGCGCGGAAATCTTCCGGCAGGCATGCAGGACTGTCGTATGGTCGCGGCCGCCGAAGGCATCCCCGATATCGGGATAACTGAGCGTAGTCAGTTCCTTGGCCAGCGCCATGGCCACCTGCCGCGGCCGCGCGACGTTGCGGCTGCGCTTCTTGGAATACATTTCCGAGACCTTGATCTTGTAGTAATCGGCCACGGTCTTCTGGATGTTGTCGACGGATACCTGGCGGCTCTGGATGGCCAACAGGTCCTTCAGCGCCTCGCGCGCTGCGTCCACCGTGATTTCCTTGCCGGCGAAGCGCACGTAGGCGAGCGTGCGCTTCAAGGCGCCCTCGAGCTCGCGCACGTTGGACTGGATATGCCGGGCGATGAAGAAGGCCACGGTTTCATCGAGCTGCACGCCCTCGACCTCTGCTTTCTTCAGCAGGATGGCGACCCGCATCTCGAGTTCGGGGGGCTCGACGGCCACGGTCAGACCCCAGCCGAAACGGGAGATCAGGCGGTCCTCGATGCCGGCGATTTCCTTGGGATAGGAATCGCAGGTGATGACGACCTGCTTGCGGGACTCGATGAGGGCGTTGAAGGCGTAAAAGAATTCTTCCTGGGTCCTGCTTTTGCCGTTGAAGAACTGGATGTCGTCGATCAGCAGCACGTCGAGCGAATGGTAGTAGCGCTTGAAGTCGTCGAAAGCCTTGTGCTGGTAGGCGCGGACCACGTCCGAGACGTACTGTTCGGCGTGGATGTAGCGCACCCGGCTTTCCGGCGTGCGTTCCTGCACCAGATTGCCGATGGCCTGGATGAGGTGGGTTTTGCCCAGCCCGACGCCACCGTAGACGAAGACCGGGTTGTAGGCTTCGCCCGGACGTTCAGAAATCTGGATCGCGGCC
>CAZXNF010000062.1:3605-11384 GCA_964641785.1 uncultured Streptomycetaceae bacterium
GCATCGGCATGGGCGCGGGGTCGCGCTCGAGCCGGGCGGGCGCCGGGAGCGCCTTGGCTACCGGCCGCGGTTCGCGTTCCGCGACCACCAGTTGAATCTTGCAGCCAGCGCCCAGTTTTTCATGCGCCAGTCGTTCGATATCGGCGAAGAAACGGTCGCGGATCCACTGCTGCACGAAGCGGTTGGGGGCCACCAGCAAAAGCGTGTCGCCGTCCTGTTTGACTTCCAGCGGCTTCAGCCAGGTACGGAACTGCTGCGGCGGGAGCTGTTGCTCGAAATGCGCAAGACAGGAACGCCAGAAGCTGTTCATCGACGATAACAAGAGGGTTTGGGTGTGAGGGCTTGGCGTCGGAAGAAGCGCGTGAAACGCGATAATGGCAGCTTCAATCAAGGCCGAAATTTTACTCCGAGCCGGGGGGCTTAGCCACCGAGGAAGACCCGGCGGCGCGGGTTCTGATGCGCGAAAGCAGGGTGTTGCCGAGGTTGACACTGGAGGGCTTGAACGGGTCTAATACCGCCCTTTTTCCCGCGCCGGAACTCCTCTCATGAAGCGCACTTACCAGCCGTCCAAAACCCGCCGCAATCGCACCCACGGCTTTCTCGTCCGCAGCAAAACCCGCGGTGGCCGTGCCGTGCTCCGCGCGCGTCGCGCCAAGGGGCGCGCCCGCCTCGCCGTCTGAGCATGCCGCCGAGTGCGGCGGACGGCTATGCCCGCCGGCATCGATTGCGCGGGCAAAGGGATTTTGCAGCAATCATGCGTGCGCGCGCCGGGGCATCCGGCGAGCGCCTTTCCGTGTTGGTCCGTCGCAGTGATGGGGCTTTGTCGCGCCTCGGGATGATCGTGCCCAAGGCGCTGGCCGCGCGCGCCGTGGACCGAAATTACATTCGCCGGGTTGCCCGCGAGCAGTTTCGTCGCGCCGATGCCGGCGGCTATGACGTTATCGTCCGCCTGCGTCAGCGGTATATCCGCGAGCCCAGGGGCGTCCTCGGCCGTGAACTTGCCGAATTGCTGGCGCGGGCCCTGCCTGCGCGTCCGCCACATGAAAGTTGATGTCTGACCATGGATACGCAGCGCCTCGTTCTTTTGTTTGTGTTCTGTTTTTCGCTCTTCTTCCTGCTAGATGGATGGCAGAAGGACCGGCAGCCGCCGGTTGCGTCCAAGGGCCCGGTCGCGACTGCGCCCGCGGCCAATCCCAATCTTGGCGATATCCCCACGCTTTCCGCCCCGCTGGCGGGCAAGGACAAGTCGGCGGCTGCGCCGGCAGCGGTACCCGGGGGCGCCGCGCCCGCGGCCGGCGAGCGTCTGCGCGTCGAGACCAACCTGATGCTGGCCGAAATCGATACGGCGGGGGGTGAACTCACGACGGTGGAACTGCGCAGGCACCGCGATACGGTGGATCAGCGCAAGACGCTCCGCCTTCTGAAGCGTGAAGGTGACGAAGTCTATGTCGCGCAATCCGGCCTGATTGGCGGCGATCTGCCCAACCACCGCACGCTGTGGAAAGTGGAAACGCCGCCGGGATCCCTGGCGCCGGTGCTGGTGTACCGGACACCGGGCGGCGTCGAGGTGCGCAAGCGCTTTGTCTTCCGCCAGGACAGTTACCTGATCGATGTCGATTTCGAGATCAAGAACGAAACCGGGGCGCCGGTCGAGGCGGACGCCTACTTCCAGTTCGTCCGTGATGGCAAGGCACCGCCGGGCCTGTCCGACATGGTGCCGACCTTTTTTGGTTTTGCGTGGTTCACCGACGCGGACAAATTCAATAAAGTGACTTTCGGTGACATCGACAAGTACAAGCAGCCGTTCACCAGGAAAGCGAACGATGGGTGGATCGCACTGTTGCAGCATTATTTTATGGCGGCCTGGCTGCCATCGAATGGTGAGCCGCGTGAGTTCCGCATCCGCAAACTGGAGAACGGGCTCTATTCCGCCGCCGTGATTGTGAGCGCCGGGACTATCGCGCCGGGCGCCACCGGGACCGTCCGTATGCCGCTGTACGTGGGCCCGCAGGAACAGAGCAATCTGGCCCTGCTGGCGCCGGGCCTGGATCGCTCCATCGACTACGGCATTCTTTCCATACTTGCCGAGCCCTTGTTCTGGCTGCTGTCCTGGATCCATGGCTTGGTCGGCAACTGGGGCCTCGCGATTATCGTGCTGACCATCATGGTGAAGGCGGTGTTCTACCCGCTCTCGGCCGCGAGTTATCGCTCGATGGCGAAGATGCGCGTGCTGACGCCCAAGATGCAGAAGCTGAAGGACCAGTACGGCGGCGACCGCCAGCGCCTGAATCAGGCCATGATGGAGTTGTACAAGACGGAGAAGATCAATCCGCTCGGTGGCTGTCTGCCAATATTGGTGCAAATACCTGTTTTCATTTCACTTTATTGGGTTTTGTTGGCCAGTGTTGAATTGCGGCACGCCCCGTTCTACGGCTGGATCACCGATCTCTCCCTGCCCGATCCGTTCTACGTGCTGCCGGTGCTGATGGGCGCCACCATGATCATTCAGACTTGGCTGAGCCCGACGCCGCCGGACCCGGTGCAGGCCAAGATTATGAAGATCATGCCGGTGGCGTTCTCGGTCTTCTTCTTCTTCTTCCCGGCCGGCCTCGTGCTCTACTGGCTCGTCAACAACATCCTGTCGATCGCGCAGCAGTACTACATCACGCGCCAGATGGAGCAGGGCAAGGCGGCCTGAAGATCGCCTGACCGCGCGCGCTTGCGCCACAATCGCGGCAATCACTGCCGCGCACGCATGGCCGCCGACCTCATCGCCGCGATTGCAACGCCACCCGGACGCGGTGGCATCGGCATCGTACGCGTCTCGGGCCCTGCGCTCGCGCCTTTCTATGCCACGCTGACGGCACACGCACCGCACGCGCGCCGTGTCAGCGTGGTGCGTTTTCTTGCGAGCGACGGCTCCACGATCGATGAAGGTCTTGCGCTGTACTTCGCCGCGCCGCACTCGTTCACGGGCGAGGACGTGGTCGAACTCCAGGGTCACGGCGGGCCGGTCGTCATGCAACTGCTGCTCCAGCGCTGCCTTGAGCTGGGTGCCCGGCCGGCCGCGCCCGGTGAATTTACCCAGCGCGCTTATCTCAACGGGAAACTCGACCTCGCGCAGGCGGAAGCCGTTGCCGATCTGATCGACGCTGCCTCGGTGGCCGCTGCGCGCAGCGCGATGCGCTCGCTGAGCGGCGAGTTCTCGGAAGCCGTCGAGGCGCTCATCGCTGCGCTAACCGAGCTGCGCGCCCTCACGGAGGCCACGCTCGATTTTCCGGAAGAGGAGGTGGACTTCCTGCAGGCAACGGTCGCCGGGGCTCGTCTGGAGGCTGTGCGTTCGCGCTTGGCCCACGTCTTGGCAAGCGCCCGCCGGGGTGCTTTGCTGCGGGAGGGGGTCAAGGTCGTGATCGCCGGCGCACCGAATGTCGGAAAATCCAGCATTATCAATAGATTATCAGGTTCTGAGGTAGCGATCGTGACAGCGATCCCTGGCACCACGCGCGACGCCATCCGGCAGGACATCCAGCTGGCAGGGGTGCCGCTGCATCTGGTCGACACGGCCGGGCTGCGTCCCACCGAGGACGTCGTCGAAAAACTGGGCATCGCACGCACCGAACGGGAACTGGCGCAGGCCGGGGTCGTGATGGAGGTCGTGGAGGCGTCCGCGGCGGGAGTCCCTCTGATCGGCCTTGCCACAGGGGTTCCGCACATCCGGGTGCGCAACAAGATCGACCTGACGGCGGAAGCACCCACCCTCAGCCGCACCGGTCAGATGTGGGAGATCGCGCTCTCGGCGAAGACAGGCGCAGGGATGGCACTGCTGGAGCAGGCAATCCTGGAGGCTGCGGGTTGGGAGGGCGCCGAGGAAGGCCTGTTCCTGGCCCGGGAACGGCACCTGAAGGCCTTGCAGGCGGCTGCCGGGCATCTGGAGCAGGCGGCCACACTGGCGGGCGCCTTGGAGCTCTTCGCGGAAGAACTGCGCCTTGCCCAGGAGCAGTTGGGTCAGATTACGGGCAGGGTGACGGCCGACCAGTTGCTCGGGCAGATTTTCTCCCGCTTCTGTATCGGAAAGTAGGCTCTTGGCAGGGCGCCGGATGGTCCCGGTGTTTCACGTGAAACATGATGGGAAATGAGGAATATCAGCCCCCACCCGATGTTTCACGTGAAACGGATACGACGGTCGCCAGTCGCCTATCCAGAGCGCAGAGGCATCGGCTATGATGCGCGCCTCGCGGAACGCCCATGACCATGCTTTCTCCTGACTCTTTCGATGTGATTGTGGTGGGTGGCGGCCACGCCGGGACCGAGGCCGCGCTGGCAGCTGCCCGTAGCGGCAGCCGGACGCTGCTATTGACGCATAACGTCGAAACCCTCGGCCAGATGTCCTGCAATCCCTCGATTGGCGGCATCGGTAAGGGACACCTCGTTAAGGAGATCGACGCGCTGGGCGGAGCGATGGCAGCGGCGGCCGATGAAGCGGGTATCCAGTTTCGCATCCTGAATTCGCGCAAGGGTCCGGCCGTGCGGGCGACCCGCGCACAGGCGGACCGGGTGCTCTACCGGCAAGCCATCCGCAGCCGCTTGGAAAATCAACGTAACCTATTGATTTTTCAACAATCTGTCGACGATCTCCTGGTAAAGAACGGGCGTGTAACGGGCGTCGTGACGCAACTGGGCGTCCGCTTTCAGGCGCACACCGTCGTGCTGACCACTGGTACTTTCCTAGCTGGACTGATCCACGTCGGCCTTGAGCACCACCAGGCCGGGCGGGCAGGCGACCCGCCGGCGGTGGCGCTCGCCGCGAAGCTGCGTGAAATGAATCTGCCAGTGGGCCGCCTGAAAACCGGCACACCGCCGCGCATCGACGGCCGCACCATCGATTTTTCGGAACTGACGCCGCAGCCTGGCGATACGCCGGTGCCGGTGTTTTCGTTTCTGGGCCACGCGGAACAACATCCCGCGCAAGTGCCGTGCTGGATCACGCATACCAATCTGCGCACGCACGAGATCATTCGCGGTGGTCTCGATCGTTCGCCCCTGTTCACCGGCGTAATCGAAGGGGTGGGCCCGCGCTACTGCCCGTCGATCGAAGACAAGATCACGCGCTTCGCCGACAAGAGCGGACACCAGATCTTCCTCGAGCCGGAAGGGCTCACGGTCAACGAGTACTACCCCAACGGCATTTCGACGAGCCTGCCCTTCGACGTGCAAGTGGCGCTCGTGCGTTCGATCAAGGGCCTCGAGCACGCGCACCTCACGCGGCCGGGCTATGCCATCGAATACGATTACTTCGATCCACGCGGGCTGAAGTCTTCGCTCGAAACGAAAGCGATCGCCGGCTTGTTCTTCGCTGGCCAGATCAACGGCACGACCGGATATGAAGAGGCGGCTGCGCAAGGCCTGCTTGCCGGCATCAACGCCGCGCGCCAGGCGCGCGATGAAACGCCGTGGTGTCCGCGGCGTGATGAAGCCTATCTCGGTGTGCTGGTGGACGATCTCGTCACGCAGGGCGTTGCCGAGCCGTACCGCATGTTCACCAGCCGCGCGGAGTACCGGCTGAGCCTGCGCGAAGACAACGCCGATCTGCGCCTGACCGAAACCGGGCGCCAACTGGGCCTCGTGGACGATGCGCGCTGGGAAACTTTTGCGCGCAAGCGCGAAGCCATCGAGCGGGAGCTTGGCCGTGTAAAAACGACGCATGTGGCGCCGGATGCGATGGACCGCGCTGCCGCGACGAAGCTGTTCGGCACCCCTTTAGAGCACACCTATACGCTGGAAGAATTGCTGCGGCGTCCGGAAGTCAGCTACGCGGAACTGATGGCCCTGGCGGTAAGCGGTTCGGCCGTGTCCGACCCGCAGGTTGCCGAGCAGGTGGAAATCCAGACGAAGTATCACGGCTACATCGATCGCCAGCGCGACGAGATCGCGCGCCACAAGGCGCAGGAATCGCTGCCGCTGCCGGCCGATCTCGATTACGCGACCCTGCGCGGCCTGTCGGTCGAAGTACAGCAGAAGCTCAACCGGCACCGGCCGGAAACGCTCGGCCAGGCCGCGCGTATTTCCGGCGTGACGCCGGCGGCGATTTCGGTGCTGCTGATTCATGCGAAGCGCGGCTTCGGCCGTACGGATCCGCAGGCACTGAAGACGGCATGACCCCGGCCGAACGGCTCGCGCGCGGAGTTGCCGCGCTCGGCATTGCGGTCTCGGAAGCAGTTCAGCAAACTCTGCTCGACTATCTGGCGCTGATCGGAAAATGGAATCGCGTTCACAACCTGACGGCCATCCGCGAAATCGACGGGATGGTGACCCATCATCTCCTCGACAGCCTCGCCGTGCTGCCGCACTTACCGGGGCACCGTCTGCTCGACGTGGGAACGGGCGCCGGTTTGCCGGGGATCGTGCTGGCGATCGTGCGTCCCGACTGGCAGGTGACGCTGCTCGACAGCAATCAGAAAAAAACGGCATTCCTGCGTCAGGCGGTCATCGAACTGAAGCTGGCCAATACCGAGGTGCTGTGCGAACGCATCGAGAATCTGGACCGGCCGCAGGCCTACGACGTGGTGATTTCACGCGCCTTCTCGGCGCTGGCGGACTTCGTGACGGCCGCCTTGCCGGTGCTGGCACCGGGTGGCGTGCTCGCGGCGATGAAGGGCGTCTATCCGCGCGACGAGATCACGCAGTTGCCCGCCACCGTCCGGCAACTGCGCGATGTGGCGCTGATCGTGCCGGACCTCGCAGCCGAACGTCATCTGCTGCTCCTTACACCGGCCTGAAACCATGACGCGCATTCTCGCCATCGCGAACCAGAAAGGCGGCGTCGGCAAGACCACGACCGGCGTCAATCTGGCCGCCAGCCTCGCGGCCGCGCATCGCCGCGTCCTGCTGGTGGACCTTGATCCCCAGGGCAATGCCACGATGGGCAGCGGGGTGGACAAGCGGGCGCTTACTCGCTCGGTTTATCACGTGATGGTTGGGCTCGCGGAACCGGTAGCGGTGCGCGTGCGGTCGGAGCGTGGGGGTTACGACATGCTGCCGTCCAACCGCGAACTGGCGGGCGCGGAGGTGGAGCTGGTCAACATGGATCGGCGCGAGTTACGGTTGAAGGAAGCGCTCGCTCCGCTGGCCACAGAATACGATTTCATCCTGATCGACTGCCCTCCGGCGTTGTCGCTGCTGACCGTGAATGCGTTCGCTGCGGCGCAGTCGGTGATGATTCCCATGCAATGCGAGTACTACGCGCTCGAGGGTCTCTCGGACCTGGTGAATACGATCAAGCGCGTGCGCGCCCATCTCAATCCGGATCTCGAAATCGAAGGCCTGCTGCGCACCATGTTCGACCCGCGCAACACGCTCGCGCAGCAGGTGTCCGCACAGCTCATGCAGCATTTCGGCGACAAGGT
Organism: uncultured Streptomycetaceae bacterium; assembly: GCA_964641785.1. Classification (GTDB taxonomy): domain Bacteria; phylum Pseudomonadota; class Gammaproteobacteria; order Burkholderiales; family SG8-41; genus CAZXNF01. Next base: position 11,009 of record CAZXNF010000062.1, read on the forward strand.
GTACCGCACCGTGATCCCGCGCAACGTGCGGCTGGCGGAAGCGCCGAGCTATGGCATCCCGGTGATTGAATTCGATCGCGCCTCCAAGGGCGCGCAGGCTTATCTGGCGCTGGCCGGTGAAATGCTGAATCGCGGGGCATGAAAGGAATGGCGGAAATGGCCAAGCAACAACGGGGACTGGGTCGGGGGCTGGATGCATTGCTGGGCGGCAACGAAGAAACTGCGCCGGTACCCCGCACGGGCGACGCGCTGACGACGCTACCGCTGGATCTGCTGCAACCGGGTCGCTACCAGCCGCGGACCAAAATGGATGCGGAGTACCTGTCCGAACTCGCCGCTTCCATCAGGGCGCAAGGCCTGATGCAGCCCATCCTCG
>CAZXNF010000063.1:0-10365 GCA_964641785.1 uncultured Streptomycetaceae bacterium
ACCATGGGGCCCGGCGGCCACGTGTCCAAGGGCCACCGCCCTTTCGGTATCGTCGACACCCCGGATTATCGGCAGAAGAATCCCAATGGCAGGGTCCCGACGATCGACGACGAGGGCTTCATCCTCTGGGAATCGAACTCGATCGTGCGCTACCTCGCGATGCAGTACGCGCCGGACCTGCTGTACGGCAACGATATTAAAACCTTCGCGTCGGCCAGCCGCTGGCTCGACTGGGAAAACAATGAACTGCTGCCGCCACAGCACGAGATGGCGATGCACCTGATCCGCCTCCCTGAGGACAAGCGCGACACGCGCGTTCTCGATCACGCGTGCATGCAGTTTATCAAGGCGCTCGGCATCGCAGAGGAGCAGCTCGGCCGCACGTGGCACCTCTGCGGCGAGCGTTTCACCTACGGCGACATTGCGCTCGGTCTGCGCGTACACCGCTGGAAGATCTTCGGTCTCGACCAACCGCCCCTGCCGAACATCGAACGCTGGTACGCCGAGGTGGCCGCGCGTCCTGCGTTCGGCGTCTGGACAGCCGACCCGGCCCATCACCTTGAAGGTTAAGTGAAGTGATATTCTACTTTCACCGCATGGCGATTTACCCTGGAGAGAACGATCTATGAATCCTATCCGACTGTTCAGTGGACTCTGCCTCGCGCTCTTCGCCGCGGTGGCGTTCGCTCAGACCTACCCATCCAAACCCGTCCGCCTGATCTCGCCGTTTCCTCCGGGTGGCGGCACCGACGCCGTGGCACGCGTGCTGGCGCAGTCCCTCACCGAGCAACTGGGCCAGCAGGTCCTGGTTGATTCGCGCGGCGGCGCCAGCGGCATGATCGGCGTCGAGGCCGCGGTCCGATCGCCGCCGGACGGCTACACGCTTGTTATGGGTAACGTCATTCCGCTGGCGATGCTACCGGCGGCTACCAAAGTGCCGTATGACGTGCAGCGGGATCTCGCGCCTGTTTCACTCGCCGCGCTGTCGGACTATATCCTCGCGGTGCACCCGTCGGTGCCCGCGAAGTCCATCAAGGAACTCATCGCGCTCGCAAAAGCACGCCCCGGCGAGCTGACCTTTGCCTCCAGCGGCAACTTCAGCGGCCCTCATCTTGCCGGCGAACTGCTGAACCTCGCCCAGAACATAAAACTCGTGCACATTCCCTACAAAGGCACGGGCCCCGCGGCAATCGCTGCAATGACAGGCGAAACGACCATGATGTTCGGCACCGGCCCCTCCGTCGTGCCGCACCTGCCCTCCGGCCGTTTGCGCGCGCTGGCAACCACCGGTGTGAAGCGATCGATTCCCGAACTGCCGACGATCGGCGAGTTCGTGACGGGTTACGAGGTGACGCAGTGGTACGGGATACTGGTGCCGACCGGTACCCCGCCGGAGATCATCGAACGCCTGAACGGGGCGATAGTGCGTGGGGTGGCTTCCCCAAAGCTCGCCCAGGTCTTGACCAACCTCGGCACCCAGCCGAGGACCAGCACGCCAGAGGAGTTCCGCGCGTTTATACGAACAGAGTCGGAACGCTGGGCGAAGGTGATCAAGGCCGCAAACATCAAAGCCGAGTGATGCAGGGCCGAATCGTGGATAACACGGTCGATGAGTTCGAGTTCTTTCTTGAAAAGGAATGGTCGGACGGCTTCCCGGTAGTAACGCCAACGGAAGCGCGCGTCGCACGCATACTGACCGGCACAAGCCGCGATCCGGAGGAAGTGGTCGGCAACATCCCGCCCGCAATGGCGCCTGCAACCGTACGCACCGTTGCGATCCATGCGCTGATGGCCGGCTGCAAGCCGGAGTACCTGCCGGTCGTGCTGGGCGCTATCAAACTGATGCTGGGCGAGGAGTTCAACCTCAACGGCGTGCAGGGCACGATGCACGGCGTGGCGCCTCTGATGGTCGTCAACGGCCCTTACGCGCAACAGATCGGCCTGCACGGCGGTAACGGCTGCTTCGGGCCCGGCTTCCGTGCCAACGCGTCTATCGGCCGCGCGATCCGGCTCATGCTGCTCAACCTCGGCGGCGGCATCGCCGGCGTCGGCTCAGCGACCGTGTTCTCCTCCCCGCTGCGCTATACCGCCTGTCTTGCGGAAAATACCGAACGCAGTCCGTGGGAAACCATCGCGGTCTCGCGTGGCTACCAGCCTGGCGACAACGTGATCACCTGCGCAATGGTCGAAAGCCCCCGCCTCTGCTACGACGACGTCAGCGAAGAACCCGAACGCCTGCTCACCGGCATCGCAGACTCGATGGCGGCCCTGAGTTCCTGGAATATGCACGTGCGCTCCGACATGATGGTGGCCATGAGTCCCGAGCAGGCCACCCTTTGCGCCAAGGCGGGCCTGAGCCGCGGCGATGTGCATAGGAAACTGCGCGAGACAGCGGGTCGCACGGTGCGCGACCTCAAGCGCGGTGGCAACTGGCGGCGCGAACGCGCGCTCAAGATCAACGTCGATCCGGACAACGACGACGCCTTCGTGCCGACGATCAAGGATGAACGCGACCTGCATCTCATCGTCGCCGGCGGATGGGGGCCGCTGACGGCGGTCTGCCACGGCTGGGGCGGCGGCAGCCGCGCGGTGCATGGAACTTACGTGGTTTGATGACGATGAAAGTGGACGAATTCGAGTTTTTCCTGACCAAGGAATGGTCCGACGGACTGCCGGTGGTCACGCCGACGGAAGAACGCGTGGCGCACATGCTCACGGGTACGCGGCGCGATCCCGGCGAAGTGCTCGGCAAGGTCCCGCCCATGCTGGAGCCCGCGACGGTGCGCACGGTGGCCATTCATGCGGTGATGGCCGGGTGCCTGCCCGCATACCTGCCGGTCGTGCTGGGCGGCCTTCAACTCATGTTGCGCGAGGAGTTCAACATGAACGGCGTGCAGGGCACGATGCACGGCGTGGCACCCCTGATGATCGTCAACGGGCCCCACGCGCGGAAGATTGGCCTCCATGGCGGCAACGGCTGCTTCGGACCCGGCTTCCGCGCCAACGCTACGATCGGCCGCGCCATCCGGCTCATGATGATGAATCTCGGCGGCGGCATCGCGGGCCTCGCGTCGGCCACGATCTTCGCCACCCCGCTGCGCTACACCGCCTGCCTCACCGAAAACCTCGACCGCAGCCCGTGGGAATCGCTCGCTGTCTCGAAGGGCTATGCGCCCGACGACGACGTGATTACCTGCGTGATGGTCGAAAGCCCGCGGCTGTGTTTCGACGACGTCAGCCAGGAACCCGACCGGCTGCTGACCGGCGTCGCCGACAGCATGACGGCCATGGGCTCGTGGAACATGCACGCCCGCTCGGACATGGTTGTGGCGATGGGCCCGCAGCACGCCGAGATCTGTGCCAAGGGCGGCCTGTCGCGCGCGGACGTGCACCGTCGCCTGTGCGAGCAGGCCGGGCGCAAAGTGCGCGACCTCAAGGGCGGCGGCAACTGGCGCCGCGAGCGCGCCCTCGCCTTCCCGATCAAGGTGGATCCGGACAACGACGACTTTTTCATCCCCGCCATCAAGGACCCGAAGGACCTGCAGCTGATCGTGGCCGGCGGCTGGGGCCCGTGCACCGCCATCTGCCATGGCTGGAGCGGCGGCAGCCAGGCCGTGCACGGCCGCTACGAAATCTGAAACGTCCCATTTCTTACGAGGAGAAGCACATGACGACCGATCTCGGATTCATCGACCCCACTGTTGGCGGCGGCAAAGCCAGGATCCTGCTGGCGCCGCGCCCCATGGACCTCGCCGGCAAGGTGGTCGGCATGATCGACAACACCAAGGAACAGGGCGACGTGATCCTGCGAACCATCGCCGATGCGCTGAAGGAGCGCTACGGCGTGGCGCGCGTCATCATCAAGCGCAAGGAGCACTACTCGAAGCCAGCGCTGGACTCGCTGATCGACGAAATCGCGCAAGAGGTAGACGTCGCCATCGCGGCCGTCGGTGGATGAGGGTCTTGCACGTTGTGCAGTGTGCACGACACCATTGAGTTCGAAAAACGCGGCATCCCGGCGGCGGTGGTCATCACCGCGGCCTTCAAGAACGCCGCCGTATTCCAGTTTCGCGCCAAAGGCATGGAGGGGCATCCCTACATTGAATTGCCGCACCCCATCAGCAACCTCAAACCGGAAGAAATGAAAGCTGTGACGCTCCGCCATGTCGAGCAGCTGGCGAAACAACTCGTCGCTTGACGAGCTCGAAATGGGCGTGCGCACAGGATGTGAATTTTACTCACAGCCCGGCGGACGTAAGCTCCATTGCATGTGCTGCGTTGCGAACGCATGATGATCAAAAAACCATGAACGAATGCAGAAGGAGGAGACCATGCAGCGATTACCAGCCATACCCGGCTTCCAGGCCCCGGCCGTCCTGTGCGCGTGTTTACTGGCGGTCACCACGCCAGGGGTCGGTTATGCAGCCGACACCTACCCTACGAAGCCGGTGCGCCTCATCGTGCCGTTTGCGCCCGGTGGCGGCACTGACATCCTCGCGCGCACGATCGGCCAGAAACTGTCCGAAACCTGGGGGCAGCAGGTCATCGTCGACAATCGCGGAGGCGGCGGCACCATCATCGGCACCGAGCTCGCGGTCCGGGCCGTCCCTGACGGATACACCGTCATGCTCGCCAATATCGCCCTGGCCCTCAATCCGGGACTGCATCCCAAGCTTCCCTACGATGCGGTCAAGGACCTGATCCCGATCATCCTGATTGCGTCGCAACCCAGCGCCATCGCCGCCAACCCGGGCTTCCCGCCGAATTCTCTCCGCGAACTCATCGCATTCCTGAAAGTGAAGAGCAACAAAGTCAGTTTCGGTTCCTCCGGAAGCGGCGGAGTCGGGCATATTTCCGGCGAGATGTTCCGGCTGGAACTGGGGGCAGACATGGTCCATATCCCCTACAAAGGGGGTGGCCCCGCCGCCGTCGATCTCATGGGCGGCCAGATTCCGCTGGCATTTATAAGCCTGCCCACCGTGATGTCCCATATGAAGTCCGGCAGACTCAAAGTTCTGGCGATCACCGACAGCAAGCGCTCGGCGGCGGCACCCGACATTCCGACGGTCGGCGAGGCTCTACCGGGTTTCGCGGTGGACAACTGGGTTGGCCTGCTCGCGCCTGCGGGCACGCCCAAGGCCATCATCGACAGGTTGAATGCCGATATCCGTGCGCTCATCCAGGCGCCGGAGATGCGGGCCCGTCTGACGCAGCAGGGTTTTGACGCACAGGGCAGCACCCCTGCCGAGTTCACGGCCGTGATCAAGAACGACATCGCCAAGTACACGAAAGTCATTCGACAAGCGAACATCCGCGACGAGTAGCAAACCGGGAACATCAGGCATGACATTGACTATCGGCATTCTGGAAGGTGACGACATTGGGCTGGAAGTGGTTCCCGAGTGCGTCAAGGTAATGAAGCAGGCGGCGTCCCGCACAAAATTGGACATCGACTGGCAGCCCGTGCCCATCGCCCGCAAGGCCCACGAGCTCCTGGGACACACCGTGCCGCCAGGCACGCTGGAAAGGCTGCAGTCGTTAGACGGCTGGCTGCTGGGCCCCATCGGGCACCGGGAGTACCCGAAAGGTGATCCGACGTGGGTCAATGCGCATCCGCTTTTCCGGCTGCATTTCGGGCTGTACGCGAACTACAAGCCCTTCGTTTCGTATCCCAACCTGCCTTCGCTGCACAAGGACATCGACCTGCTATTCCTGCGCGAGACGACAGAAGGATTCAAGGTCGACGGCAATCTGTTCAAGGGCTATGGTGAATTCATGCCGGTCCAGGGTATGGCGATCGGCATATGCGTCACCACGGAACTCAAAAGCCGGCTGATCGCGGAGGCGGCATTCGAAGCCGCCCGGCTGCGCCCGCGGCGCAAGGTCACGGCGGTGCACAAGAATACGGTGTATCGCTACGGGGACGAACTCTTTGCGCAGGAATGTCGCAAGGTCGCGGCGAAGAACCCTGACATTGCATTCGAGGAAGTTATCGTCGATACATTCGCCATGCGGCTGGTCATGAAGCCACAGCAATACGATGTCATCGTGACGACGAACCTGTACGGCGACATCCTGACGGACGAAGCCGCCGGCTTGATCGGCGGGCTCGGGCTCGCGCCAGGGCTGAACGCCAGCGAGCGCATTGCCATGGGCCAGGCCACGCACGGATCGGCGCCCGACATTGCGGGGAAAGACATTGCAAACCCGTACGCGATGATCATGTCCGGAAAGATGTTGCTGGAATGGCTGGGCACGAAGCGCAATGAACCGAAAGCGCACGAGGCTGCCGTCTTGATCGAATCCGCCATGCGTAAAGTCATTGCGGAATCGCGGCATCTCACTCGTGACTTGGGCGGGAATGCGGGCACACGGGAAATGGGAGATGCCGTGGCGCGGGCAATAGAGGCTTGAGAATTGAGTAAACGCTGCCCCTGAAATCAGCCCTCACAGTCTATCAATTTCGTCTGGAGAAAAACCTACTTCCTTCAGCACTTCCGTAGTGTGTTCCCCGAGGCGGGGAGCCGGCCGGTCCGAAAGCAGCATTTCTCAGGAATTTCTCAAGGCATTGCCAGAAGCGTCTCAAGCTCTCGTTTTTATTGGTTTTTACTCACGGCAGGGATGCTGCCCATGCAGGCAAAGAGCACCCGCTGCGGGGTGAGATATGTTTTATCGGGTTGAACTCCCCAATGAAGAATGGGGCACGGTGCGGAGCTGTCAGCGCTGGTGCTTGCCCAAGTTCCAGCCACTCTGCGCGAGGTGTTTCTCGCCCACCTCGATGGGCTCCTCCTCGAGCGGCGTGGCCATGGTGTCGTTCCAGCGGTTCATGAACCCGAACAGCGAGATGACGGCCACAATCTCCACGATCTGACCCTCGTTCCAGTGCTGCTTGAGCCCGGCGAACAATTCGTCGGTCACCGCGTTGGGCTGCGCCGCGCCCGCGATCGCCACTTCGAGCGCCGCGCGCTCCGCGAGCGAGAACAGGGGGCTCGTACGAAATTCCCAGACGGCTTCGAGCTTGCGGTCTTCAACACCCAGCCGGAGCGCCGCCCCGGCGGTGTGCGCCATTCAGTAATGGCAGCCGTGCGCGCGGCTCGCGACGTGCGCGAGCATGCGCTTGAACGCAACTGTGACCTCGCCCGCGGGATCCCACACCGCGGCCGCCAGCTGGGACAGCGCCGCGACCAGCTTGGGCTTGCGCTGCATGATCAACACGCTGTTCGGCACGAAACCGAGCACTCTGACGTAGGTCTGGAACGCGCCCTCCAGTTCTGGCGTGGTGGCCTGCGGCAAGGGCGCGAGCCGCGGATCGGGCGGGCTGGATGGAAGTGACAAAGGGGCCTCCTGAGGTATGACGGGATTATTCTCTGCGGATATTGGCGGTCCGCACGACCTTGCCCCAGCGCACCGACTCCGACTTCAACAGGGCCAGGGTTTCATCCGGCGTCAGCGGCTGTGCGGGCGAGGCGCCGAGCGACAGGTAGGTCTTGCGCACCTCCGGCATCGCCAGCGTCTGCGTAATCCCGCTGTGCAGCTTGTCGATGACCGGGCGCGGCGTGCCGGCGGGCGCCATGAAGGCGAAGATGCTGGTCACGTCGTAATCGGGCGCGTTCAGTTGCTCCGCGAGCGTAGGCAGGTTGGGCAGCTCGTCCGATCGCGACTTGCTCGCCACGCCCAGCGCCCGCAGTTTGTCCGCCTTGATATGCGGCGTCGCGATGGCAATCCCCGGCCAGTAGAGGGTGGTTTCGCCGGAGAGCAGCCCGGTCAGCGCGGGGCCGCCACCCTTGTACGGCACGTGCAGAAAAACGGTGCCGGTAATCTGCTGGAACAGCTCGCCCGCCATGTGCGGCACGCTGCCGGTGCCGAACGTCGCGTACGGAATCTCCCGCGGCCGCGCTTTCGCCAGCGCCACCAGCTCCCGCGTCGTCTTCACCGGCAGCGACGGATGCGCGACCAGCACATTCTGCACCGCGCCCATCAGCGCAATCGGCGCGAGATCCCGCAGAGTGTCGTAGGGCATCTTGGCGAAGATCAGCGGATTGATCACGTGGGTCTGCAGGCCATCCACGACCAGCGTGTAGCCGTCTGGCGCGAGCCGCACGACCATTTCCGAGCCGATCATGCCGTTGGCGCCACCCCGGTTGTCGATCACGACCTGCTGGCCCCACAGCAAAGAAAGCCGCTGGGCCATCACCCGGCTTAGCACATCGATGTTCCCGCCGGCCGCCCACGGCACCACGACGCGGACCGGCCGGTCCGGAAAGTTCCTCTCGGACTGCGCCAGACACGGCCCCGCTGCGCAGACGAGTCCTGCCAGTTGATCCTCATAGCGTGTTTCATCGCCTCTCCTCCCATCGGGTCACGGTATGCCCTCACTGCGCATCCTTGCCGAGCGCCCGGGTGACGGTAGACCACTTCTTCACTTCCTCCCGCAGGAACGCCGCGAATCGTTCCGGGGACGTCAGCGTAACATCGGTGCCGGTGGCGAGAAAGCTTGCCTCCACCTCCGGCGACTTCAGCAGCAGCGACACTTCATTGTAAAGCCGGTTCACGATCTCCGGCGGCGTTCCCCGCGGCGCGAGCAGCCCCAGCCACAGCGTGGCCTCGTAGCCGCCGACGCCCGCTTCGTTGATGGTGGGCACTTCAGGCATCACTTTTGACCGCTGGCCGCTGGTGACCGCCAGCGCCCGCAACCTGCCCGCCCTCGAGTGCGGCAGGGCGATCGCGATGCCCGGAAATCCGACGGACACCTGCCCGGCGATCAGATCGGTCGTGGCCTGCGCGCTGCCCTTGTACGGAATGTGCGTCATCTGCACGCCGGCCATGGACAGGAACAGCGCGCCGAACAGATGCTGCGCGCTGCCGTTGCCGGAGGAAGCGTAATCGATCGTTCCCGGCCGCGCGCGGGCCAGGGCCACGAGCTGGGTCACGGATTTGGCGGGTAACGACGGGTGGATCGCCAGCACGTTGGGGCCGGAACCCACCTGCATGATGGGCGCGAAATCGAGCACCGGATCGTAGGGCAGCTTCGGGTGCAGGCCGGCGCTGATCGCGTGCGGCGTCGCGGTGAGCAGCAGCGTATGGCCGTCGGGCGGCGCTTTGGCGGCCTGCTCCGTGCCGATCGTGCCGCCCGCCTCGGGCCGGTTGTCGACGCTCACCTGCTGCCCGAGCGCGTCGCCGAGTTTCTGGCTGATGATCCGGCCCGGCACGTCGGTGGCCCCGCCGGGCGAGAATGGGATGATCATCCGCACGGTTCGCGCCGGATATTTTGGCTGCTGGGCCCAGGCTGGCGGAAGGCAAGCAAGCAGGCCAAGGCTCATGGCGATACGGCCATGCCATGCTGGCGCACGGCGCCCGGAATCCGCGCCGGGACAACACGGAAAAGTCATGCTCTCCTCCTTCTTTTTGTGACGATCGCCTGCGCCCTGCGGACGATCCACGCTCGGCGTGGACGCGCCCGCGCTGCAGGTTCGCCGGTCCCGCTATCTTGTGCGGTCCTTATAGCAGCAATCCGGCGATCCGCTGAAAAAATGCCGTGGGGCTGCAGCCTGAAGCTTACGCAGCAAGGCCGACAAATAATCGCTCCTTGAGTTTTTTCAGATCATCCCGCAGTTGTGCGGCGCGCTCGAACTCGAGGTTGCGGGCGGCTTCGAACATCTCCTTCTCCAGGCGCTTCACTTCGCGCGTGAGTTCCTTCTCGCCCATTGCCTCGTAGACGGCTTCCGCCTGCGCGGCGCGACGTTCCTCGCGGGCGCCCTTCGCATCGTAGACACCGTCGATCAGGTCGCGTACTTTCTTGATCACGCCCCGCGGCGTGATGCCGTGTAGCGTGTTGTAGTCCACCTGTTTGGCCCGCCGCCGCGCGGTTTCGTCGATCGCCCGCCGCATCGAGTCGGTCACGCGGTCGCCATACAGGATCGCTGCACCGTTGATGTGGCGGGCGGCGCGGCCGATCGTCTGGATGAGCGAGCGTTCTGACCGCAAAAACCCCTCCTTGTCGGCGTCGAGGATCGCGACCAGCGAGACTTCCGGCAGGTCCAGCCCCTCGCGCAGCAGGTTGATGCCGACCAGTACATCGAATTCGCCCAAGCGCAAGTCACGGATGATCTCTGCCCGCTCCACGGTCTCGATGTCGGAGTGCAGGTAGCGCACCTTCACGCCATGCTCGCCAAGGTATTCCGTCAGGTCCTCGGCCATGCGCTTGGTAAGAGTGGTCACCAGCACGCGCTCTTCCACCTTTACGCGCAGCTTGATTTCGGATAGCAGGTCGTCGACCTGGGTCGAGGCCGGCCGGACGATGACCTCGGGATCGACCAGTCCCGTCGGCCGCACCAGTTGCTCCACGACCTGCCCCTGGTGCGTGCG
>CAZXNF010000063.1:10375-11247 GCA_964641785.1 uncultured Streptomycetaceae bacterium
CCCTTGTACATACCGCCCAATTGCGGGATGGTCACGTGGCTTTCGTCGATGAAGATCATGGCGTCCCGCGGCAGGTAGTCGATCAGCGTCGGCGGGGGATCGCCCGCCTTGCGACCGGACAGATGCCGTGAGTAGTTCTCAATGCCCTTGCAGAAGCCCATTTCCACCAGCATTTCCAGGTCGAAGCGCGTGCGCTGCTCCACACGCTGGGCCTCGACCAGCTTGTGCTGGGTCTGGAAATCCTCAATGCGCGAGGCCAGCTCCAGCCGGATCGCGTCGATGGCACGCAGCGTGGTCGCGCGCGGCGTCACGTAGTGGCTCGACGGATAGACGGTGAAACGCGGCACGCGCTGGATGATCTGCCCGGTGAGGGGGTCGAACAAGGCCAGACTTTCGATTTCGTCGTCGAACAGGGTGATGCGGATGGCGGTTTCCGAATTCTCCGCCGGAAACACGTCGATCACGTCGCCGCGCACGCGGAACGCGCCGCGCTTGAAATCGATCTCGTTGCGCTCGTACTGCAGTTCGGCCAGGCGCTCGATCGCCGCCCGCTGGGACAGTTTCTCGCCCTCCCGCAGGTGCAGGATCATCGCGTGGTAGTCGGAGGGATTGCCGATGCCGTAAATGCAGGACACCGTGCCGACGATGATCGTGTCTCGCCGCTCCATCAGGGCCTTGGTCGCCGACAGCCGCATCTGCTCGATGTGCTCGTTGATGCTGGAATCCTTCTCGATGAACAGATCGCGCGAGGGCACGTAGGCCTCGGGCTGGTAGTAGTCGTAATAGGAGACGAAATACTCCACCGCGTTTTCGGGGAAGAACTCGCGCATCTCGGAATACAGTTGCGCGGCGAGCGTCTTGTTCGGCGCCAG
>CAZXNF010000064.1:0-11237 GCA_964641785.1 uncultured Streptomycetaceae bacterium
GGCGCGCGTAGATCGCGATGTTGTCGGCGATCACCGTCTTCTTGAACAGGCCGATGAAGAACAGCGTGAAGCCGGTGGCGACGCTCTGCCAGTCCCAGCGGTAGATATCGCGGCGCGCGAACTGCGGCATCATTTCCGCGTGATGCAGGATCGGGCCCGCGATCAAGTGCGGAAAGTAGGTGACGAACAGGCAGTAGTGCGTGAAGCGGTATTCGGCGGCCTTGCCCTGCCACGCGTCCACCAGGAAGGCGATCTGGGTGAATGTGAAGAAGGAAATGCCAAGCGGCAGCACGATGTGCAGCAGCGGCAGGTCCGCGCCCGCGGCGTGGTTGAGCGTGGCGGCGAAGAAATCCGCGTACTTGAACCAGCCGAGCAGCAGCAGGTTGGCGGCCAAACCGAACACCAGCAAGCGTTTGCCGGCCGGCGTGCCGGTGCGCCGCACGATCGCGAGCCCGGTCTGGAAGTTGAATACGATCGAGCCGAGCAGCAGCGCAACGTAAACCGGATTCCACCAGCCGTAGAACACGAGCGAAACCACGGCGAGCCAGCCGGCTGCCAGCGCGTGGCTCGCCCGTGCGAGCAGGAAAAAACCCGCCAGCACGACTGGCAGGAACACGCAGAGGAAGGGGTAGGAGTTAAACAGCATCGGCAGCAGGAAGGCGAGCCGACCCCGCGGCGCTCTATCGAACTTGCACTATTCGCGTCAGCGAACAGTGCCAATCTCACCCTCTCCCCTGGGGAGAGGGTCGGGGTGAGGGAACGAGCGTCTCACTGTCATCAGTGATAACGCTCGTCAGGCGCCGGCGGAACTGCGCGCCGTGGCAGCGCCCGCAGGGAGGCTCCTCGCCAGCTTGTCGAGCACCCCGTTGATGAACTTGTCGCCGTCGGTGCCGCCGAAACGCTTGGCGAGCTCGATGGCCTCGTTCAGCGCCACCTTGTAGGGCACGTCGGGCTGCGACGTCAGCTCGTAACCGGCGATCAGCAGGATCGCGCGCTCGATCGGCGACACCAGGTCGAATTTGCGGTCGAGGTAAGGGCCGAGCAATTGAATGATCCGGCCGGCATCGCCCGCCGCGCCATGGACCAGAATGGCGCAATAGGTCCGGTCGCAGCGCTCCCAGCCCTCAGAGACTTCCAGTTGCGCCATCACCTGCTCCGGCGAAGTGCCGGCCAGCAGCCACTGGTAGAGCCCCTGCAGCGCGAACTCGCGTGCGCGACGGCGGGCCGAAGACGGCTTCGGCTTCGCGGCCTTGGCCGGCTTCGCCTCAGACGCCGATTTTTCAGCGGTTCCGGGCATCGATCGCTTTCAGCAGGTTCGCCAACTCGACCGCGCAGTCCGCGCACTCGGCGCCCTTGATCACCATGCGGGCCTCGGCCTGCTCGTCGTTCTCGGTCGTCAGCACACCGTTCGCGATCGGGATGCCCCGATCGAGCGCGACCTGCTGGATACCGGCCGCAGACTGGTCCGACACCAGCTCGAAGTGGTAAGTCTCGCCACGGATCACGGCGCCCAGCGCGATCAGCGCATCGAACTGGCCGGTGCCCGCGAGTTTCTGCAGCGCGATCGGCAACTCCAGCGCACCGGGCACGCTGACGACCAGCGTGTCGGTGGCGGCAACGCCGTGTTTCGCCAGCGCCGCGGTGCAGGCCGTGAGCAGCCCCTTGCCGATCTCGGGGTTGAAGCGCGCGAGCGCGATGCCGATGCGCAGACCGGCCCCGTCGAGGCGGGGTGCGATTTCCTGCGGTTCGTGGACGTTGGTACGGGGCATGGGAGAAATCAGAAAAATCCGTGGGCGGGCCGTCGGAAGGATGAACAGGCAAACATTGACGACTTATTCGGGAGGCCGGCCCGGCTCCAGATAGCCGGTCACCTGCAGATCGAAGCCGGCCATGCTCGGCATTCTACGCGGCTTGGCCATCAGCCGCATGTGCGTCACGCCGAGGTCCTTCAGGATCTGCGCGCCGATGCCGTAGGTGCGCAGCGCATTGCGGAGCGCAGGCAACGCCTTGCCGCCCTGCGCGCGCGCCAGCAGGTCGGCCGCACTCTCGGGCCGGTGCAGCAGCACGATCACGCCGCGGTCGGCACGCGCGACGGCCGCCATCGCGTCGTTCAGGTTCCAGGAATGTTCGGCCGCGGTGGTGTCGAGGAGATCGAGCACCGACAGCGGCTCGTGCACGCGGACGAGGACTTCCTCGCCGCGCTGCCAGGTCCCGCGCACCAGCGCGAGGTGGGCGGCGTTGTCGGCCTTGTCGCGGTAGGCGACCAGCCGGAAGGCGCCGTGCATGGTGGTGACCTTGCGCTCACCTTCCCGCACCACCAGCCGCTCGGTCCGGCTGCGGTGATGGATGAGGTCGGTGATGGTGCCGATCTTCAGGCCGTGCTCGCGCGCGAACGGAATGAGGTCCGGCAGGCGCGCCATGCTGCCGTCTTCCTTCAGGATTTCGCAGATGACGGCCGCCGGGCCGCAGCCGGCGAGTCCCGCGAAGTCGCAGCCGGCCTCGGTATGCCCCGCGCGCACCAGCACGCCGCCGTTCTGCGCCATCAGCGGGAAGATATGGCCGGGCTGCACGATGTCGGTCGGGCGCGCGTCGGCGCGCACCGCGGCACGCACCGTCTGCGAGCGGTCCGCTGCGGAAATGCCGGTGGTCACCCCTTCCGCCGCCTCGATGGAAACGGTGAACGCGGTGCCGTGCTGCGAGCGGTTGTTCGCGACCATCAGCGGCAGGTCGAGGCTGCGGCATTTGGCCTCGGTGAGCGTGAGGCAGATGAGCCCGCGACCGTAGCGCGCCATGAAATTGATCGCTTCCGGCGTGACGAAGTCGGCCGCCATGACGAGGTCGCCCTCGTTCTCGCGGTCTTCCTCATCGACGAGGATCACCATCCGCCCGGCGCGGATGTCCTCGATGATTTCCGGGGTGGTGTTGACGGTCATCGCGTCACTGCCCCGCTGCCGCGCGCAGGAAGCCCAGGGCTTCCCCGGCGCAGCGGTCCGGATAGGCCGCCGCCGCGTGCCAGGCATCGCCTTCGATGACGACCAGCTTCGACTGCGGGAGCTTCTCCTGCCAGGCCTTCACGCTGTCCACCGTGCGCAGGCCGCTGCCGGTAGTCGTGATGACGAGCAGCGGACAGCGGATCTTCTGCACTTCTTCGCGAATATCCAGCCCCGGCACCCAGCGCAGGTAACTCAGCAGCGTCGAGCGCGCGGTCTTGCCGGTCAGATGGTTGGTCCACCAGTCCACCTCGGCGGCGCTGACTTTGCTGCCCAGGCGGCCGCCCATGGTCGCGCGCGCCCACGGCACGACGCCTTCGGTGTCGATCGTGGCGATCCAGGCATCGACGCCCGCCGCCGCGACCACCGGCGGCGTCACGGCAACCACCGAGCGCACCTTCTCCGGCCAGCGCGCGGCGAACTGCAGCACCAGCGAGCCGCCGCTCTTGGCGCCGACCAGATGCACCGGTCCGCCGCCCAGGCGGTCGATCACGCGGCCGATGTCTTCGAGCAGCAGGTCCATGCCCCACGGATGGTCCTCCGGCAGCGGCGTGGAGCGGCCGAAGCCGCGCACGTCCATGCGCGCCACACGGAAGTGGAAGTCCCGCGCGAGATGCGGCACCCACGCGCGCCACGCCTCGGTGCTTTCGGCCAGGCCGTGCACCATCAGTACCGTCTCTGGCGTACGCCAGGGATCGGTATAGTCATCGATCGAGTAATGCAGTTTCAGTCCGGGCGCGTATTCAATCTCAGCGTGCACGTGCGATTCCTTTGCTGCGTGAGGACCGCGGCTTCGCTGCGCGGCGTTGGGTGATGGTGCCGGCGCTGGCCAGCCGTTCGGCGTAGCGCGCCATGAGGTCCACTTCCAGGTTCACCCTGGCGCCGCGCGCCAGGCCGTGCAAATTCGTCTGCGCGAGCGTGTGTGGAATCAGGTTGGCCTCGAAGCGCGCACCGCGCACCGCGTTGACGGTCAGGCTGACGCCGTTGACCGCGATCGAACCCTTGCGGGCGACGTACGGGGCGAGCGCCCGCGGCACGTCCACCGCCAGCCGCCACGAAGTGCCGTCCCGCGCGAAGGCGGCAACCGTGCCCGCGCCATCCACGTGCCCGGTCATCAGGTGTCCGCCGAGACGGTCGGCCAGGCGCAACGCCTTCTCCAGATTGACCGGCGTGCCCGCGGCAAACCCCGTGGTGCAGGTCAGCGTCTCGGCGGACACGTCGGCCTCGAAGCCGCCGCGGGTGCGCGCGATGACCGTCAGACAGCAACCGTTGACCGCGATGGAGTCGCCGATCGCCACGTCGGCAAGGCCGAGACCGCCCGCGGCAATGGCCACGCGCAGCCCGCCCCCGCGCACCTTCGTGCGCGCCACGGACCCGACCGCCTGCACGATGCCGGTGAACATGCTCAGGTCGCGCTCATGCGGGCGAGAATGCGCAGATCGCCCCCCACTGGCAGCACGTCGGTGATGCGCAGCCTTCGCCGAGCTTCGAGTTCCTCGATCTCCGGCAGCGCCGCCATGCCGTGCGCCGAATCACCCAGCAGGCAGGGCGCCAGGTACACCAGCAGTTCATCCACGCAGCCTTCTCGGATCAGCGACCCGTTGAGCTTCCAGCCGGCTTCGATGTGGAGCTCGTTCACGCCGCGGACGGCGAGTTCTTCCAGCAGCCGCGGTAGCTCGACCTTGCCGTGCGCATTCGGCAGCACCACGCTGTCGACGCCGTGGGCGGCGAACTGACGCTGCCGATCGGGGTTCTGCACCGCCGCGGCGATCAGGGCGTTGCCGCCGGCGATGACGCGCGCCGCCAGCGGCGTGTCGAAGCGGCTGTCGACGATCACGCGCAGCGGCTGGCGCGGCGTCTCGACGTTGCGCACCGTCAGTTGGGGATCGTCCTGCAGCACCGTGCCGATGCCGGTGAGCACCGCGCACGCCCGCGCACGCCAGTGATGGCCGTCGCGCCGCGCTTCCGGGCCGGTGATCCACTGGCTCTTGCCGTTGGCCAATGCCGTCCTGCCGTCGAGACTGGCCGCCGCCTTGAGCCGCACCCAGGGCCGGCCGCGCGTCATGCGCGACACGAAACCGATGTTGAGCTCCGTGGCCTCCAGTTCGAGCAGGCCGCTTTCCACTTCGATGCCGGCCGCGCGCAGCGCCACGAAGCCCTGCCCGGCCACCTGCGGATTCGGGTCCTGCATCGCCGCGACCACCCGCTTCACCCCGGACGCGATCAAGCGCGGCGCGCACGGCGGTGTGCGGCCGTGGTGGATGCAGGGCTCCAGCGTGACGTAGAGCGTGGCGCCTTTGGCCCGTGCACCCGCCGCTTCCAGCGCCCGGATTTCCGCATGCGGGCCGCCCGCGCGGGCGTGGAAGCCCTCCCCCACGACCACGCCGTTCTTGACCACGACGCAGCCCACGCGCGGGTTGGGCGTGGCCGTATACAGGCCGCCCTCGGCAAGCGCGAGCGCCTGCTGCATGAAGCGGCGGTCTTCGGCGGTAAACATAAGGGCTACTTCCAGGCTACTTCTTGAACAGGGACGGGGGCTCGACTTCCTGGATCACGTCGCGAAAATCGTCCACATCCTCGAAGCTGCGGTAGACCGACGCAAAGCGGATGTAGGCCACCTTGTCGAGTTTGTAGAGCTCCTTCATCACCATTTCACCGATGCGGCGCGACTCGATCTCGCGCTCGCCGAGCGCCAGCACCGTCTGCACGATATGGCCGATGGCGTCATCCACCAGCGGCGTGGGCACCGGCCGCTTGTGCAGGGCGCGCAGGAAACCGGTGCGCAGCTTGGCGACATCGAATTCCGATCGGCTGCCGTCCTGCTTGACCAGCTGCGGCATGCGCAGCTCCACCGTTTCGTAGGTGGTGAAGCGCTTGGTGCAGCCCATGCAGCGCCGCCGGCGCCGGATCGAGTCGCCCTCGTCGGAATCCCGCGAGTCGATGACCTGCGTATCGGAGGATTTGCAGAAGGGGCAGCGCATGGCTAAATGCGGGATTCGGGATTGGGGATTGGGGATTTGAAATCAAAGGCGGACGCAGGCGCGTCCGTCGCTCTCCAATCTCCAATCCCCAATCCCCAATCCCGCATTTGCATCAGCCGTAAACCGGAAACTTCCGGCACAGCGCCAGCATGCCGGCCTTGACCCGCGCGATCACGCGCTCGTCGTTCGGCGCCTCCACCACGTCGGCGATGCCGTGCGCCACGCGCTCGGTCTCGTGTTCCTTAAATCCGCGGGTGGTGATCGCGGGCGAACCCAGCCGCACGCCGCTGGTGACCATGGCCTTCTGCGGGTCGTTGGGCACCAGGTTCTTGTTGACGGTGATGTTGGCGCGGCCCAGCGCGGCCTCGGCATCCTTGCCCGTGACCTGCTTGGACTGGAGGTCCACCAGGAACATGTGGCAGTCGGTATGTCCGGACACGATCCGCAGCCCGCGCGTGGAGAGGGTGCGCGCCATGACGCCGGCGTTCACGAGCACCTGTTGCTGGTAAGCACGGAAGTCCTTGCCCATCGCCTCCTTGAAGGCCACGGCCTTGGCGGCGATGACGTGCATCAGCGGCCCGCCTTGCAGCACCGGAAAGATCCCGCTGTTGAGCATGCGCTCGTCCTTGGCCTGACCGAGGATGATGCCGCCGCGCGGCCCGCGCAGCGTCTTGTGCGTGGTGGAGGTGACAAAATCCGCAATGCCGACCGG
The DNA here is from genome assembly GCA_964641785.1 of uncultured Streptomycetaceae bacterium. Taxonomy (GTDB): domain Bacteria; phylum Pseudomonadota; class Gammaproteobacteria; order Burkholderiales; family SG8-41; genus CAZXNF01. The sequence goes on from CAZXNF010000064.1 coordinate 6,684, forward strand.
GCTGGGATACAGCCCGGCGGCGATCAGCCCGGCGTAATGCGCGATGTCGGCCATCAGCAGCGCGCCCACCGAATCCGCAATCTTGCGGAAGCGCTTCCAGTCGATCGTCCGCGCATAGGCCGACGCGCCGGTGATGATGAGCTTGGGCTTGTGGACGTGGGCAAGGTGCTCCGCCGCGTCGTAGTCGATGACCTCGGTTTCGAGGTTGAGCCCGTAGGCGACCGTCCGGTACAGCTTGCCCGAGACGTTCATCGAACCGCCGTGCGTCAGGTGGCCGCCATGCTCGAGCGACAGCCCCATGATGGTGTCGCCCGGCGCCAGCACCGAGTGGTAGACGGCCTGGTTGGCCTGCGAACCGGAATGCGGCTGGACGTTGGCATATTCCGCGCCGAACAGCTTTTTCACGCGCTCGATCGCGAGCGTCTCGGCCTGGTCCACGAATTCGCAGCCGCCGTAATAGCGCTTGCCCGGATAGCCCTCGGCGTACTTGTTGGTGAGCACCGTGCCGGTGGCGTGCAGGACGGCCGGACTTGCGTAATTCTCCGAGGCGATCAGCTCGATGTGGTCTTCCTGCCGCTGGTACTCGCGGACGATGGTCGCCCACAGTTCGGGATCGGTGCGGTCGGCGGTGCGGGCAAGTGAGAACATGAGGGGCGGGCTCGCGTGGGTAATGATGGGCAGGGCGCGAATTTTAGCATCCGTCCCTGCCGTCCCTCCCCGGACAACGCCCCCGGTGCGCCTTTTTACTTCGGGGCGCCCGGCTTGCCGGCGGTACGCCGAACGGCGGAAAACACGAAGTTGTCGAAGCTGTTCTCGGCGGTCCGGAACCACAGGAACTGCTCGTCGCGGTACTTGGACCAGGCCTGGAAGATGGCCTTGAACTCCGGGCTCTTGCCGGCGAGCTCGACGTACAGTTCGTTGGCGGCCTTGAGGCAGGCCTCCATGACCGGGCGCGGAAACTGCCGCAACTGCGCGCCGGCCTTGACCAGCCGCCCCAGCGCTTCCGGATTGCGCGCATCGTATTTCGCCATCGTGTGGATATTGGCTTCCGCGCATGCCGTTTCCAGCGCCGCCTGGAAGGGCTTGGGCAGGGCTTCCCACTGCTTCAGGTTGACGTAGATGGAGAGCTGCGCCGAACCCTCCCACCAACCGGGGTAATAGTAGTACTTGGCGACCTTCACGAAGCCGAGCTTCTCGTCATCGTAGGGCCCCACCCACTCGGTCGCATCGATGGTGCCGCGCTCGAGGGCGGGATAGATGTCGCCGCCCGCCAGTTGCTGCGGCACCACGCCGAGCTTCGCGAGAACCTGGCCGCCGAGTCCGGCGATGCGCATGCGTAGCCCCTTGAGGTCCGCCGCCGTCTTGATCTCGCGGCGGAACCAGCCCGCCATCTGCGTGCCGGTGTTACCGGCCGGAAACTGGATGATGTTGTACGGCTTGAAGAAGTCTCGCATCAAGTCGAGCCCGCCGCCGTAATACATCCAGGCGTTCTGCTGCCGGCAGTTCAGGCCGAAGGGCAGCGCGGTGTCAAAGGCGAAGGCCGGGTTCTTGCCCACGTAGTAATAGCTGGCCGACTGCCCGCACTCGACGGTGCCTTGCTGCACGGCGTCCAGCACGCCCAGAGCGGGCACGATCTCGCCGGCGGCGAAGACGCGGATCTCGAACTTGCCCTCGGTGATGGCGGACACGCGCTGCGCGATGTCGTTGGCCGTGCCGTAAAGGGTGTCGAGACTCTTGGGAAAGCTCGACGCCATGCGCCAGCGAATCACCGGCTGCGATTGCGCGATGGCCGGTGCCGCGGCGATGCCGGCGGCGATCCCCGCGCCGGTCTTGGTCAGAAACGAACGTCTTTGCATGACGCCTCCTCCTGTGAACGATATTTTTTGTGTGTAACCCTGCGGCGGATTCTACGCCCGTGTCCGCACCTGCGGCGCCAGCGTCAGTCGCCGGCGATGGTCATGTTGTCGATGAGGATGGACCCGGTGCGGCGCCCGCCGCGCACGATGACGTCGCTGCCGACCGCTACGATGCGCTGGTACATGTCCTTGAGGTTGCCCGCGATCGTCACCTCCTGCACCGGGTAGGCGATCGCACCGCCCTCGACCCAGAAGCCGGCCGCGCCGCGCGAATAGTCGCCGGTCACGCCATTGACTCCGCTGCCCATCAGTTCGGTGACGAGGAAGCCGCGGCCCATCTGCTTCAGCAACGCCTCCAGATCGCCTGCCGTGGGCTGCACGACGATATTGTGGTTGCCACCGGCGTTGCCGGTGGAGCGCAGGTTGAGTTTGCGCGCCGAATAGCTGCCGAGGAAGTAGCCCTGCACCACCCCTTTCGACACGACTTCGCGCCGGACCGTCGCCACCCCCTCCTCGTCGAACGGACTACTGGCGAGACCCTTGGGAATGGCCGGATCGTCGGTGATCGTGACCCGATCTGAAAACACCGCCTGACCCACGCTGTCCGGCAGGAAAGACGACTTGCGGTACAGGCTGCCCCCGCTCACGGCCGAGATGAAGTGGCTGGCCAGGCCGCCTGCCACCGGCGCCTCGTACAGGATGGGCGCCTGGGTGGTGGCGATCTTGCGCGCGCCGAGGCGCGCCACCGTGCGCTGCCCGGCCAGTCGCCCGACGGACGCTGCGGTATCGAGGTCGGCCGGATCGCTGGTCCAGGTGTCCCAGGCATCGCGCTGCATGGCGTCGCCCTCGCCGGCGATCACGGCGCAGGAAATCGAGTGCTGCGTAGTCGGATAGCCGCCGATGAAGCCGTGCGAATTGCCGTAGGCGAACTGCGACACCTCGGTCCACACCGTGGCGCCCTCGGAGTTGTTCACGCGCTGGTCCGCCGCAAAGGCTGCGGCCTCGCAAACGCGCGCGGTCTCGACGGCCTCGTCCACGCTGATCGTCCAGGGATGGCACAGGTCGAGCCCCGTGGCATCGGTCTGTCTCGCCAGCCGGTCGGGATCGGCCAGGCCGGCCGCCGGATCCTCGGCGGTGAAGCGCGCGATCGACAGCGCCGCCTCGGTGGTGGCGCGCAGGGCTTGCGGCGAGAGATCGGAGGTGCTGGCGTTGCCGCGGCGCTGGCCGAGGTAGACGGTGATGCCGATGCCCTTGTCGCGGTTGTACTGGATGGTCTCGACGTCGTCGTGGCGCACCGTCACCGTCTGCCCAACGCCCTCGGAGACCTTGGCCTCGGCCGCGGTGGCGCCGAGGGACTTCGCGTGCGCGAGCACGTCGGCGACGATCTGGCGCAACTGCGCCTGGGTAAGGGTAAAGGCGTGCTGCGACATCGGGGCGGGAGACTCTGAGTGAGGGGGAATGAAACGGGCGGGAAAGCCGTTATGATACCAGCGCGACACTCACGATCCGCCGCTGCAATGAACGCCGACGAACCCGATTCCGATACTTCCCCGCTGTACGACCGGCCCAGCAAGAGCCAGCGTAAGCGCTCCATGCACGAGCGCCAGGACCTGGGCGATGCGCTGGTCGCGCTGCGCCCGGACCAGCTGGCCAGCTTCGACCTGCCCGAAGTGCTGCTCGACGCCATCCTGCTCGCGCAGAAGATCACCGCGCACGAAGGCCGCCGGCGCCAGTTGCAGTACGTTGGGCGCCTGATGCGCGAAGTGGAACCGGAACCGATCCGCCTGCGGCTGGAAGAAATCGCTTCCGGCCCGCGCGAGGACGCCGCGCGCCACCGTCTCGCCGAGGAATGGCGTGCAAAGCTGCTCGCCGACGGCGACGCCGGCCTGGCCGAGTTCATGCACCTCAACCCCGCCGCCGACGCCGCCGTCCTGCGCAAGCTTGCGAATGAAGCCCGCGTCGAGAAGACCAGCGGCGCCAAACCCCACGCCCTGCGCGCGCTCTACCGCGCGGTCGTCAAGCAACTCGCCACGTAACCCTCACCATGACCCCACTGCGCATCGGCCTCGTTTCCGTCAGCGACCGCGCCGCCACCGGCGTCTACCGGGACGAAGGTCTTCCCGCCCTGCAGGAATGGCTGACGCGCGCCATCACCGCCCCCGCGTGGGAAGCGGTCACGCGCCTGATCCCGGACGAACAACCCGCGATCGAGGCGGCGCTGAAGGAACTGGTGGACACGGCCGGCTGCCACCTGGTGCTGACCACCGGCGGCACCGGCCCCGCCGTGCGCGACATCACCCCCGAAGCAACGCTCGCCGTCGCGCACAAGGAAATGCCGGGCTTCGGCGAACAGATGCGGCAGATCAGCCTGAAGTTCGTGCCGACCGCGATCCTGTCGCGGCAGACCGCCGTGATCCGTTACCGCGGCACCGGCCGCGACGCCACCGGCGCATTGATCGTGAACCTGCCGGGCCAGCCCAAGTCGATCCGCGAAACGCTGGAAGGCGTGAAGGCCGCCGACGGCAGTGCCCTCGTGCCGGGCCTGTTCGCAGCCATCCCGTACTGCATCGATCTGATCGGCGGGCCATACATCGAAACCAACGAGGCGGTGTGCAAGGCGTTCCGGCCCAAGTCGGCATTGCGTCCAAAAAAATCAGAAGCGAAAGACGAAAGAGGATAGACGAGAGACGGTTACTCC